>NZ_JACVUH010000069.1:0-466 GCF_016516865.1 Enterococcus sp. S53 | reverse complement strand
TCGAGAATTGGTTGAAGAATATGCAATCATACATCTGGACAAAAGTGATCACGAAGTAACTTTTGACGTATTTGTAGTCTGGCAAGTTAAGGTGCTTCAAAATAATAAAGCTTTACTAAGCACCACTATTTCTGACGGGATGTACTATGAAATTACCTACAACGGTGACAAAGATGAACTTTATTTTGATGCATATAAGAAATTCGAAAATAAATGTATTCCGTTTTAAAAATTGCTCAAAACATCTTGCCCGATTGAAAGGTGGTGAAAATATGTGAGTTTATTTGATGTCTTTAAGCAGTCCATACGTAATGAAGAACCCTCAGACTGGATTCCAGATCTCGTCTATGGTGATGATGAATCCGCTCGAGCGTATCTGAAAATCATGGCAAAGAACACAGTACTTGATTTTGTTGCAAGGACAATGTCCACACTCGAAGTGAAGTTCAAAAACAAAGATGGTACT
>NZ_JACVUH010000068.1:0-608 GCF_016516865.1 Enterococcus sp. S53 | reverse complement strand
TTTTAAAGGAAAGCAATTTCAGCAGGATGTGATTATTGTAGCCGTGGGCTACTATCTTCGTTATAACCTTAGCTATCGTGAAGTTCAAGAAATCTTATATGATCGTGGCATTAACGTTTCTCATACGACGATTTATCGTTGGGTGCAAGAATATGGCAAACTACTCTATCAAATTTGGAAAAAGAAAAATAAAAAATCCTTTTATTCATGGAAAATGGATGAAACGTACATCAAAATTAAAGGAAAATGGCATTATTTGTATCGAGCCATCGATGCAGATGGTTTAACCTTGGATATTTGGTTACGTAAAAAACGGGACACACAAGCAGCCTATGCTTTTCTTAAGCGGTTAGTGAAGCAGTTTGATGAACCGAAGGTTGTAGTCACAGATAAAGCCCCCTCTATTACAAGTGCCTTTAAGAAACTAAAAGAATACGGCTTTTATCAAGGGACAGAACATCGTACCATTAAATACCTGAATAATTTGATTGAACAAGACCATCGTCCAGTAAAGAGACGCAATAAATTCTATCGAAGTTTACGCACTGCCTCTACCACGATTAAAGGCATGGAAGCCATTCGAGGATTATATAAGAAAACCCGAAAAG
>NZ_JACVUH010000067.1:0-613 GCF_016516865.1 Enterococcus sp. S53 | reverse complement strand
TTATTAATGAATCTATTTTTAAAGGAATAGCAGGCATCAGAAAAATCGGATCACGTCCTAAAGGTGTTGTTATTCACAATGATGGTGGAAGCATGACGCCATCTCAGTATGTGACATGGCTTAAGCAACGCTATAATAACGGGGAATCTTCTAAAGGATTTGCTCATTATTATGGTAATCGGGATGAGATGGCCAGAGTTGAAGATACTTATAATGCGGCATGGCATACAGCCAATTATGAGGGAAATCAAAATTACGTCGGGTATGAAGTGTGCCAATCATTTTCAGCAACTGATGAAGAGTTCTTGGCAAATGAACAAGCGGTGTTTAAACAAGTGGCGGAAGATATGATTTTCTGGGGCTTGGATGTCAATCGAAACACAGTGAGACTTCATAAAGAATTTTCATCAACTGATTGTCCACACCGTTCATGGGCGTTACATGGAAAGTCTGTTAACGCTGTTAAAGACTATTTTATCGAACAAATCATGAAGTATATTGTTGCAGCGAGCACCAATAACAATACGCAAAATAAAGTGGTACAAGAAGTTCTTGCCCAAGGATCAAAAGATAAAATTGGTGGTCTGGGTTATCGTATGCATGTTCAGTCGAA
>NZ_JACVUH010000066.1:0-618 GCF_016516865.1 Enterococcus sp. S53 | reverse complement strand
CGGCTGGTTTGTTGAACAACGTGAAAAATACGGCATAACGAAAATAGTAGCCGATAATTTCCGGATGGATTTATTGCGACCATTGTTTTTGGAGGAAGGATTTGAAATCGAAGTGATTAGAAATCCAACAGCAGCTGATAATTTACTAGCTCCAAGGATTGAAGATGCATTTGCCAATAATCACATTATATTTGGTGATAATCCATTGATGCGTTGGTATACAAACAATGTACTGGTTAAGACTAACGGTGATGGGAATAAATCATACAAAAAGAAAGAAGAGGTTCGTCGTAAGACAGACGGATTCAAGGCGTTTGAATACTGTCTATGGCGTGCAGATGAGATTATCGATTACGACTACGATGATGCCTTTGATATGTTGGATGAAATTGAATTTTAGAAAGCGAGGGCTAGGTTATGTTTAGTGATTGGATCCATTTAACCGAAAGAGAGTTTTTTATTAAATACTGGTATATTCTGATACCGATATTTTTGTTTGTTTTATTTATTGCAATGTTGATTGAATGGGTTTCACGCAGAAAGTGAGTGATCATTATGTATAAACCACAATATCTAAACGTTGAGCGAAAAACAAAAAACGTAATGGCTGGTAACACA
>NZ_JACVUH010000065.1:0-621 GCF_016516865.1 Enterococcus sp. S53 | reverse complement strand
AAAAATGACTACTTGAGTAGTCTCTGAACAACTCCCTGACAACTGCTAAAAACTATGCTGTGGTATCACATTCATTTTCTTCAAAACGCAATAGGCACAGCCTATTTTGCCACTTTCAACATGAGAGTGGTGCGTTTACCTTATGCTCTTTCCCTTTTTTGATCTAAAAGAAGCAATCGATTTACCTGTTCCTTCACTTTTTTATCAATATTTTTTCCTAAACGCTGAGTATTAATTGTCGCTTTTCATTTTTATGTTAATATTCAAATTGAAGACAAGGAGTTCGGTTATTTGATTTATACAATTAGTGATCTTCAAAAATTATGTACACCAATATTTTTAGAATGGGAAATAAAAAAAGCTTTTTTGTTTGGATCATACGCTCGAAACGAAGCAACAGAAACCAGTGATTTAGATATTTTAATCGACGGTGAAGGGTCTTTGCTCCACAGTATATTTGATGTGATTCGGTTAAAAAGTAAATTAAGTAGCGCATTAAAAAAAGAGATCGATCTTATTACACTACGTGTAATCAACGCAGAAACAAACAAAAAAAGAAACCCTCTTCTCAAAGAAAATATAGAAGCAGATTGTGTAATGATTTATGATTTTAAAACGAGC
>NZ_JACVUH010000064.1:0-632 GCF_016516865.1 Enterococcus sp. S53 | reverse complement strand
CAGACCAGATGAATTTCAAGCTAACTTCATCTGATGGCGGTGTAACCCAGATTGATATGCAAAATAAGATAGTTACTATTTCTTCTGAGAATATTTATCTGACAGGAAAATCGAATATTTCAGATGCCATCATCAAAACAGCTCACATAGCTGACCTAGCAGTTTCTAACGGTAAAATAGCGAACTTGGCTGTGACTGAAGGGAAAATCGGAAATCTAGCAGTTACTACAGCAAAAATTGCTGACTTGGCGGTCAACAATGCCAAGATAGCCAGTCTAGATGCAGCGAAAATCAACACAGGTTATCTTGCTGCGGCGAGAATTGCAGCATCCAGTATTACCACGGATAAGTTAAATGTAGCTACCTTATCAGCAATTACTGCGGACCTAGGCAATGTGACTGCAGGAACAATCAACGGATTAGAAATTATAGGAGGATCTTATACACAGTCTGCCACTATGACTGATCCTAATTCTGGGAAGTCAGGTATTTCAGAAATTAAGTTAGCTAGTGGTGTATTGACAAACTCCTTTAATTCCACTGATTCTTCAGTATCTAGACAGACCACCTTATCAAGTGGTGTATTAAGGTTTTTAAATCTAGGAAGTGAATTTGGTCGGCTTCAAAGCAAC
>NZ_JACVUH010000063.1:0-655 GCF_016516865.1 Enterococcus sp. S53 | reverse complement strand
GCGATTCGACAAGCGAAAGCATATCTGCAAGTAATTCACTTTCAGTAAGTAATAGTGAGTCAACAAGTGCAAGTACGTCAATCAGCGATTCTTCCTCATTGAGTGCCAGCATTTCGACATCATTAAGTGCAAGTGACTCTGCAAGTTATAGCGGCAGTACGAGCGTAAGTAATAGCGATTCGACAAGCGAAAGCATATCTGCAAGTAATTCACTTTCAGTAAGTATTAGTGAGTCAACAAGTGCAAGTACGTCAATCAGTGATTCCTCTTCATTGAGTGCCAGCATTTCGACATCATTAAGTGCAAGTGACTCTGCAAGCTTTAGTGGAAGTACAAGTGTTAGCAGTAGCGAGTCCATAAGTGTAAGTACGTCAGTGAGCGAATCAACATCTACAAGCGTTAGTGAATCCACAAGCGTAAGCACATCAATCAGTGATTCATCATCATTGAGTACAAGCATTTCGACATCCCTAAGTGTAAGTGACTCTGCAAGTTACAGTGGCAGTACAAGTGTAAGTAACAGTGACTCCACAAGTGCAAGTACGTCAGTGAGCGAATCAACATCTTCAAGTATCAGTGAGTCAACAAGTACTAGCACATCCATTAGCGATTCATTATCGGTAAGTACAAGCATCAGTAACAGTGAATCAGCAAG
>NZ_JACVUH010000062.1:0-691 GCF_016516865.1 Enterococcus sp. S53 | reverse complement strand
ATCTCTTTAGGCTCACTGTCATATGGTAAGCCAACTTTTCCGCTTAAGATTGTTGGTTCTGCTAATTGGTTCCCTTCGGAATCCTGGTACTTCACGGTAACTGGTGCGGCGCCTGATCGCTCATACACATACACTACTTCTTGTGCTTCTTCTGTAAATGTTCCTGACGCATTGCTTGGCGTTTCCACTACGTACCAGCCCGGGATCTCTTTGGCTATACTCGCATACGGCAAGCCAACTTTTCCGCTTAGGATCACTGGTTCTGCTAGTTGATTCCCTTCGGTATCTTTGTGCTTCACCGTGACCGGTGCGGCATCCGAGCGATTGTAAACATACACCACTTCTTGCGGATCTTCACTAAAGACTCCCGACGCGTTGTCTGGTGTTTCAGCCACGTACCAACCAGGGATCTCTTTAGGCTCACTGTCATATGGTAAGCCAACTTTTCCGCTTAAGATTGTTGGTTCTGCTAATTGGTTCCCTTCGGAATCCTGGTACTTCACGGTAACTGGTGCGGCGTCTGATCGCTCATACACATACACTACTTCTTGTGCTTCTTCTGTAAATGTTCCTGACGCATTGCTTGGCGTTTCCACTACGTACCAGCCCGGGATCTCTTTGGCTATACTCGCATACGGCAAGCCAACTTTTCCGCTTAGGATCACTGGTTCTGCTAGTTGATTCCCTTCGG
>NZ_JACVUH010000061.1:0-729 GCF_016516865.1 Enterococcus sp. S53 | reverse complement strand
ATGAACTATCGTGGGCAACCAAAGAAAAGAAAGTGGGATGATGAATGGTGGTGAGTGACAACCTAAGAAAACAGAATCCCAAAAATGGTTAGAAAATTAAACTAAAGTGGGGACTAACACACCCCCGGCCGAAATATTTTGGGGTAAAATCCCAATCTAGGGAACCGGTGGGAGGGGTCAACTGTCCAAATTTATGACTAAAATTTTTTTGCTAGGGGGGGTGAGAGCCTTTGAAGATGTCAGATTTAAAGAAACAGTTGCTGAGACAGATTGACGTAAACGATCAGATGGAACTTGAAAAAGTTGAGAGGTACCTTGATTTAGTTAGGCTTTATCGAAAAATGGATAAAGCTGTTAAGCAATACGGACCAATTGTCGAAGGCTTTAACGGCACTCAAACGTATCTTAAAACTAACCCAGCAATCGCTCAAAAAGTTACGATTTCTCGTGCAATTATTGCTCTTGGTAAAGACCTTAACCTTGATGATTTGAACGGCAAAGTAGTCACTGATAATCATGATGATTACGATGAGAGTGATCTAACATGATTCATCAAAAACACGTTGATTACTATATCGAGCAATTCAAATCAGGGAAAATAAAGTTTAACAAAGAGCGAGCAAATTTAATTGAGTATTTAGAACGTGATGTTCTTAGTCGGGATGATGTTTACTTCGATGATGTGATGATTGATAAGTGCATTGCTTATGGTGAGAAATGGTATTTCCC
>NZ_JACVUH010000060.1:0-862 GCF_016516865.1 Enterococcus sp. S53 | reverse complement strand
TAGCTTGTCTGCTGATACCAAAAAATTCAGCAAGTTCTTTTACTGTCAATATTTGTTTTGGTTATCTGTCCGTTGTCACAAGGGTGCCACCTCGTTTGTTTTTCTTTTAGTATACATGAATTCGCTTTGCCAAGCGAAACCGATTGAATGCAGCAATCAAAGTAGAGGAACATGCAGTAAGAAAACTACATGTTTTCTTCTAGTAATTTTAGTGTATAGTCGTCCGCTATGATCTCACCTTGCATGATCAGCAGTAAATGGTCGAAAGGGATTTTTGTGGATTTACTGAGTCGGTTCAGTTCTTCCTCACTCTTGATCCTTTCATAAATTTTTTTGGTTCGCTCGATTCGATCCCATTCTGTATTGGTCAAGTAGCGGGAAAGTTCATAGGTTAGCCGAGAATCCTCTTCACCGTGCACAAGATCAACTCCTCTTTTTATGGATTATTATAAAGGCAATAGAAAATAAAGAAACAACTGATCACTTGAATTGTTCATGTTATACTCGTTAATGGCAACTGCCCCGTGAGGGGGTGTAAATATGCTAGAAACTTTAATATCGCTGATTATCGCTCCACTATTCGTGGGTCTAGTACTCTTACTAGTTGATCGCTGGCTAGACGATTAGCCGATAGTCGAAGCAGTTGCCTTCTGGCCCCAACGCTGGAGTCGCAACAGCGCAAAAAAAGCCCTCCTATTCGCAGTAGGAGGGCTTTTTTGGTGTAAACATGCTTGTTCTTTAATATCGCTTCGCACATTTATTATAGCAAGAAATTTTGAAAAAATCAAAATGCAGCAATCAGTACCAGTCATTTTTTCGTTCTGAAATTATTTGGAAATTGATATCGAAAAGGTAGGTCACA
>NZ_JACVUH010000005.1:0-239435 GCF_016516865.1 Enterococcus sp. S53 | reverse complement strand
CTAAATGCTTTTTTTACTAGAACGGCATCTTTATGTTCTCCACAAGAATAGCCGAGAATTTCTCGATTGAACAGATCCAAAATGAAACAGACATAATTCCATTTTTTCCCGACTCGTACATAAGTCAAGTCTGTTACGATCGCTTCTAATGGGTTGTCTCTTAAGAATTTACGATTCAATACGTTTGTCGTTTTGGCTTCATTGCAAGTAGAATGATGTACTTTAAAATAAGCAACAGTATAGCTCGATTTTAATCCTCTATTTTTCATGATTCTACTAATTTTTCGTCGGCTGATCTGAATGCCTCGTTTTGATAAGGCTTTTTTTATTTTTCTTGAGCCGTAGGCCTTTCGGCTGCGGATAAATTCTTCAGCGACTACTTCTTCAAGTTCTGATTCATCTTTCTTTGGTTTTGATTGATAATAATAGGACTGACGTGATAGACCTAATATTCTGCACATCGCTGATATAGGGTAAAGATGCTTATTCGCATCGATTACTTGTCTCTTCGTCCGAATATCAGCGCTGCTTGCTTTAAAATATCATTTTCCATTTCTAATTGCTGGTTTCTTTTACGTAGTTCTAACAATTCTTTTTGTTCAGGCGTAAGATTATCTTTTTCTTTGAATGAACCACTCGTTTTAGATTGCTTTACCCATTTGTCAAATGCTGAAGCCGTTAGTTCATATTCTCGAATGATTTCTACACGTGGCTTTCCAGCTAAGTAAAGATTGACGATTTGTTGCTTGAATTCTTGTGAAAAAGTTCTTCGTGTTCTCTTAGACATAAAAATTCCTCCTGGTATGTTTTCTTCTAGTCTACACACCTTAATTTTTCTGTCTAGTTAATTGTAGCCTATCCAAGTACTACTCCACTATGGGCAGGACAAAGTGATCTGGACAATGACACTGATCACGAACAATCGTTAAGATCTACAGAATTTAAAAAAGTTCATTCAAATAAATCAACAACATCTACACAAAATGGATTTAAGTTGGGCGTGGATACTGAAGGAAAAGTAGGGATACCGTTTGTGGCAGAAGGGAAAATCACTATAAAAACAGAATATAACTTTCATAAATCTGAAGGATATGAAACATCTGACAGTGTAGAATATATTGCTCCTTCCCAAACCATCCAAGTACCTCCACATACAATTGCTAGAGTAACAGCGCTATTAGATGTAAAACAAATTAAAGGAACCATGAATCTATATTCAGAAATTGGTCTGAATGCAGGTTATGGTTATGATAAGATACCACTTGTTCCTAAATTTGGCGGACCACTTAAATATGTAACCTTGGATAAACTTTATGATGGGGGATATAAACAAGCACAAATAGATATGGAGAATAATATACCGGAAGAAATTGAAACAGTTTCAAAAAGTAGTAATCCCAATCATTTATTAGCAAAAGGGCAAGGTAACTTTGAGTCAGAGTACGGAAGTATATTCAACGTTAAAGTTGAATATATCAATAAGAAAACTCGAATGATTGAAAAAACAAACTGGTTTAGTATTGATCCGATAAAAAATCAAGGTAATAAGAAACTTGAATAGCTTAAGATTTTAGACAAAGTATCAGATTTTTAGTGCTTTGTCTTTTTTATACGTTAAAATAAGGGTATAGATATGAATTGTATCCAGAATCTATCAAAACAAAATATGAGTACACATGCACAAGAAGAGTTATTAAAGCTAAATAATTCCAATCGAGAATAAATTTGACTTTAGTTGAATAAGAACATCGAGGATTGTGAAAATCACTAAAAAAAGCCAATTGAAGAACACGAAATCAAAAAATATTAGCTCATGCTGAGAACGGATTTGATGACTTGATTAATACTCGGACCACTAAGTTTAAACAGCTAAACTCAATGAAAATGAGTGTTCTACAGACGACTTAATAACTGTACTTATCAGCAATCCATCCTTGATTAAGCTGCCCATTATTGATGAGAAAAAGCTAGTGATTGGATTTAATGAGAGAGAAATAAGGTGTTTTCTTTCGAAGCAATACAGAAGCACGCGATTGCTACACAATAATTGCTATCGTCTAGTAGAAGAGAATATAAGAGTACAAAATACATGGAAAATCCTTATTTGTTTAGTATTTCTTAAAAATAATCCGGAAAAATCAAAATAATTTATAATTATTTGCGAAAAAAAGTAGCAAATAGAATAATTTATATTATAGAAATTTAAATTATGTATATATTTGTGGGAAGATGTATAAGCGTGCAAATACTAATGAGAAAGGATTTATTTATAATGGGGAAGTATGGGAGAATCGTACTAATTGGATGTTTACTTCTAGGTCAAGCGCCGCCACTTTCTATTGTCAATGCCGAATCAATTACTGAAGAGACAGGTTTGAATCAAGATGCCATAGAAAGCAGTATATCAGAAGAACAAGAAATTTCCTCAGTTTCTAGTGATGGGAATGAAGATATGACGAGTTCTAATGAAAGTAACAGCATTAGTAGAACAGATAGTAGTGAAACTAGCCAGACTGAAAGTTCTGAACCTATTGAATCTTCAAATGATCGTTCAGAATCAAGTCGAGACGAATCGAATGATACTGAGGAGCAGCGAGCGGAAGTACTTGCAGAGAATATAGCCTCGGGAACTTTTAGAACTTCGGATTGGTATATAACAAACGAAGGTGTACTTCATATTGGTAGCGGTACGCTTGGGAAGTTGGGAACTAATATCAATCTTTGGAGAACTTATTCAAATCAAGTTTTTAAGATAGTTATTGATGAGGGCGTCGTAGCAAATAGTAATTCTGATTATTTGTTTACTTCATTAAATAGGGTCGTAGAGTTTGAGGTTTAGAAAATTAGATACAAGCAACGTTACTACTATGATATATATGTTTAATAATATGAGCAGCTTAACAAGCATAAATGTTTCTAATTTCAATACCTCTCGAGTTAGAGGAATGAGTAGCATGTTTCAAGGAACAACAAACTTACAATCTTTAGATGTATCCAGTTTTGATACAAGTAATGTTACTCAAATGTTAAGTATGTTTCAAGGGATGTCTAGTGTTAAAAGTTTAGATCTGTCAAATTTCCAAACGAATAGAGTGCGCTTTTTTCAACGAATGTTTCAAGGAAGACTGCATTAGAATATCTTAATTTATCAAGCTTTAATACGAATGCAGGGAGTTTCATGGATGGGACATTTGAAAATCTAACTGCTTTGAAATCCATAGAGTTGGGCAATGATTTTACCTTTTTAACAAATGCGACATTTCCGGATGTGGCCACTAATGATCAATATACAGGATATTGGATAAATATTGGGTCTGGAACTGCTGAAGAGCCCAAAGGATCGAATATTTGGACAGCTTCTGAATTAGTAGCTAATTTTAGTGGAGATACCGATGCAGATGCTTATGCATGGCAACCAAGAGTTGAAGGTGCTGATGTTACGGTGAAACACCAATATTCCCCGAAGGCAATCAGTTAGTGGAACCAAGCATTTTAAGCGGAAAAGTCGGCTTGCCATATGATAGTGAACCAAAAGAGATCCCAGGCTGGTATGTGGTAGAAACACCAAACAATGCCTCAGGGACATTTACAGAAGAAGCACAAGAAGTGATGTATGTGTATGAATCTAAAACATCGGGTTCAAAAGATAATAATAATTCCAATAATAATTTGCCAAAAACTGGATAACAGCTTCATGGTCAATTAATTATGACTACTGCTGGAGCTTTATTAGTTACTCTTGCGTTCATAGTAGCTAAAAAACGCAAAAAAATTAAGCAATAAAATTAGGAAAGAGTATCCAGAAAATAACCATATTTCTGGATACTCTTTTTTTTAAAATCAATTTTCTATGAAAATTATTCTATATTGTGTACAGAAACCTGTAACAAAATCTAGGTCTAGCAAAAAAAGAATGAACAATTCATTAAAGGGGTCAGAAACTTAAAAAAGTTTTTGACTACAATATTTTTTTGGATATACCTGACTGGGGTGAATGATAGCCGACCAGCATGAGATGATGATGCCGACGTAGAAGTGATTGGAACTAAACCAGACAGTTTTAACTGAGACCTATCGTGCGAAGACTCGTGGACATTCAGGTGAACGCCCAGAGATTAGTGTGTATGGAGAAGAGCCACATGGTGGACTGTAAGAAATTGTTTTAGACAATTTCTTAACTAAAGGTGACAAAGTGGAAGTGACCTCGGTGAAATTACTGGGGAGAGAAACGAAGCTAGATTGGGGGCGAAGATTCTGAAGACATTATTGAGGTGGATTAGGTAACAGAATTCCCAATCATTCCCCAAAACTAGCAGACGTTAACAATTCTATCATTGCAAAGCCTGCAGCAAGAATTCAAGGTCGTTCAGCTACTCCTAATGTAGAGATTACGGCAAGGCACAATGACACAGAGTTTACCTAAACGACTGCGTCAGATTCTGGAGACTTTGAATCGGATTTATCTAGTTTGAATTTAGAAGAGGATGATGAAATTCAAGTCTTTCTGCGTGACAAAGAAGGTTCTGTAGAAAAAATGGGTGACGTGAATATTCCTGCCACAAACAATGAGATGGTGAATATCAATCCAGCAAAGAGTTAGATTTCCATGATATAACCTTTGAACCAGCCACTACCTTAATTGTGGGTGACCTAGGAGATCTACCGCCTGTAGATCCGTTGAATCCCGATAAAGAAGTTGATCCAGAGAATCCACCAGAGCTTTCAGAAAATCAAGGCTTACTAGGTATTGATTTTGTTTCCCGATTTAACTTTGGGTACAAGACTATTTCAGCGAATAATGAGTCTTACTTTGCGAAACCACAGTATTTATTAGATAGTGACGGAACTGTTCTGGAAAATGAAGAGCATCCGAACTATGTCCAAATCAGTGATCGCCCAAAAGGATATCGTGGTGGATGAGAATTAGCGGTTACTCAAACGCAATTTACGGATACGGAAGATCCAGAAAGGGAAGTGAGAGGGCAAGTATTACCCTGAACAATCAACAATTACAAACCACTTCTCAAGGAGATATCGATAAAGTACCAACAAATATTAAGGACGAGAAACAAGTATTAGTTCCGGGGGTAAGACGGCCACTTCTTTCAGCTAAGGCTGGAGAAGATACTGGAACAGGTACATGGGTTTATCGTTTTGGTAATAAGGATACAGAGGTCATTAGATGATGATTATTGGGATCATTTCTAATAGGTAGATAATGCAGTTCCAAAAATAAATATAAAAAAATAGAAGTAGGTTTATTCTCTTTAGTGTTCAAAAACCATGTATAATGTAGAAAAAATATTGATTATATGATAAAATTATTTCAGATCTGCATAATTAGATTTGTGCTGCCCGTTATTGAAGTTTCAGGCAGCACTTCTTGTATGTATAGCGTATGAAAATGATTCTAAATGTGAATTGATGGAAACTCAGGAACTAATTGTTAGCAACCAAGTCAGTAGTCACAACCTGGAAAAATAAATTTTCTAGGTTGCTTTTTGTTGTAAATTTTAAACTGTTTAAGTCTATTTATATATTGACATAGAAAGTTAGAGCAATACTAAAAGCAATTGAAAAACGATATTAATTATAGGATAATAGTCATAAAACCATTTATTTCTATGGTTTTTTTGTTTTAAAAGGATTATTTAATATCTTGAAATCTAAGGGGTTATTATCAGTACATAAAAGTAATGGTTTCTTGGATATGGAGGAGCATACATGGATCAAAAGTCAGATGTGTTAGACGCCTGGATAGCTATAGAACAGCTGTCGGAAGGTACAATTGATGTAAGGAATAAAAAATATCACCTTTTTAATAAACAAAGCGAAATAGATTTTGAACAACTTTTTAGCCGCTTCATTTCTATACAGGAAAAAAATCTGCGGGAAAGTAAATCTAGAATTAATTTCCAAAAAATTGGATTGGTGCTCTTTTTTGATATTTTTGACTTCCAAGAAATTATTGATATTTTACGAAAAAAATACAATGTTCCATCTATTTATGACGAAACAGTTGAATCAAAAAAATTTACATTTGCTCTATACTTTGATAAAAATCTAAATTTTGTTCCGGAAAAGCTATTCTTTACAATAAGTGGTTACATAAGATATAAAAAAGAATTACCAGAATACTTTTATGAAGCTGAAAAAAAATTACAAGAAGACTTAGCTATCAAGTTTGAAAAAGAAAAATTTAATGATTGGTTAGGTAACATTTTTAAACAGTATAAGTCGAGGCCAGAGAATTGTCGTTATGCTTTTCTAGAAAATTTAGATTTAGACGATGTGAATCTTCATTCTTTTTATATAGATGATTTAGAACTGGCCAAATCAATGAATACTAGGAATCTACAGCGTTACTTTGAAGACTATACCGGAAACAGAGTTAATTTAGATAGTAATATTGATTCAGAAAAATTTAATCCCAATATTCTCGAGGAATTCCTTCAACCAAAGAACTATCCATTAGGGAGATTTCCCAGTAATCCAGAGCATGCATTATCGTTTATGCAACAAGTAGCAGTTAATATAGTATTAAATGAAAAAGAAACAATGCGAAGTGTTAATGGTCCTCCAGGAACGGGAAAAACTACATTGCTTAGAGATGTCATCGCAGAACTAATTGTTAATCAGGCTAATGAAATCTGTTGCCTCTCAAGAAAAGACATGGAAAAAAATATAAGCTACAAAAACAATAGATTCATTGGAAAATTAAGTACTGAGATTTCTGATAAAAGTGTTGTTATAGCTAGTTCAAATAATGGAGCTCTTCAGAATGTTGTTAATCAGTTACCTCAACTAAATCAAATAGCTGATGAATTTAGGGAAACTATTTTAGAAGCAGACTACTTTACAAACACGGCAAATGAGAATGTGAATAAAAAAAATAATGAACAGATTTTAGAAGGAATAACTGAAAGCAAATGGGGAACGTTTTCTATCGAGGGAGGCAACTACCAGAATAGGCAAAATTTATTCCAAAGTTTAAAAAGCATAGATTATTTCTTGGAAAAAGAGTATGTATCTAATCCAGAAGTATATAGAGAATTTGAAAAACTTCATCAAGAACTGGTGGATGAACGGCATGAAAGGCAAAGATATTATGAGAGAATAAAAGAATTGCCGCAAGTTCTAAAAATTTATGAGTTATCATTAAGATCATATCAAAAAGATAGAAATATTCGTGTTAGAGATTTAGAATATAGAAATGAAGAATTTAAGGAACAGCTAATAGTTTTACTGGATAAAAGCAAGCGTACACTAAAACTTTTCAAACAATTAAAAAGTAAATTGGACAAAGTTCAACATGAATTTGAAAAAACAAAGAATGAATATAATCATCTAGTATCACACAAGCCAAAGTTAATAAGAATAAAAAAAATTTTCAGGAATAAGCGAGTTGAAGAATATCTGCTCATTTTGAAAGATGAGGAAAAAAAGTTAGCAGAACTTTTAATAGAGAAAAGAGAGTATGAATCAAAAATAAATAATAAGAATCAAGTGCTAGAAACGTATAAAGCTGACATTGAAAAAGTTCAAGAACAAAAAAGCAAATTGGAAAAAGAGTTTAAAGATTGGGAAATAACTCAAAAAAATGATTTGGAAAATCTTGGGAATAAAAAAGAACAATTACTAAAATTAAAAGCAGAAGCTTTTTTTGATGAGATTGATTTTTCTAAACCATACGAAGAATTGCAAAAATCTAATCCGTGGTTCTCAAAAGAATACAGAATTAAACAATCTAAGTTGTTTATTAAAGCATTGGAGGTAAGAAAACAATTTTTATATGAGAATAGGGAATCATTCTCTGCGGCAAGAAAAATATTTAAAAAACAATATTCGTATATGAAAAAAGAAAATGGACTTGAACTAGTAAGTGAATCTTGGCAATGGGTAAATTTTTCAATTCCAGTAATCAGTACAACATTCGCTAGCTTTAGACGCATGTTTATGTATATTGGAGAAGAAGGTATAAGTAATTTATTTATTGATGAAGCAGGACAAGCATTGCCTCAGGCAAGTGTAGGAGCAATTTTTAGAAGTAAGAAAATTCTGGCTGTAGGAGATCCTTCTCAAATTAAACCGGTATTAACATTGGATTCAAATGTAATGAATCTCATTCGTAGAAATTATCGAGTGAATGAATGTTACGTATCACCGTCAGTTTCGACCCAAACTCTTATTGATAGTGTAGGTAAATTTGGGTTTGAGAAGACTGGGCTTGAATGGATTGGCATTCCGTTGTGGGTACATCGAAGGTCAAAAGAACCAATGTTTACAATAGCTAATAAAATCTCTTACAATGGAATGATGGTTCAAGGAAAGTCGTTAGACGAAACAGATGGATGTGGTGTATGGGTAAATATTTCTGGTAAAGCAGACGATAAATTTGTAAAAGAGCAATCCGATTTTGTTAAGGCGCAAATTATTCAACGAATGAGTGAAGGTGGAATTAGCCCCAATGATATTTATGTAATTACACCATTCAAAAACGTTGCATATAGGTTAGTTGGTGAACTAACCGACATAGGTTTTCTCTGTTGGGAAAATGGAAAGCCTGTCAATGTAGGGACCGTCCATACTTTTCAAGGGAAAGAGGCCAAAATCGTTTACCTTATATTGGGTGCAGATATAAGTAGTTTAGGAGCAGCCGCATGGGTTGTTAAAGAACCAAATATTATAAATGTTGCATCTACCCGAGCAAAAGAGGAGCTCTATATTGTGGGAGACCAACAATTATACAGTAGGTTAGGAAGCAGTGTAGCAGATACAACCATGAAGGTTATCCAAGACTATAATAGGAAGTAGTTATATAATAGAATTAAGAAAAAAACATGACAGAAGTGCTCATCAACTAAAGAAACTCGAAGTGATATTCTCATTCGAGTTTCTTTTTTTGTTTTTTATTGCATGGGAAATCAAGTTCTGTGCATCGTGAATTATATAGTATATATTAGGCTGAAAGCGTTATATATGTGTGGTAGAAAAGTTTATAAGGAGGCGGTTTAGAATGATTGATATTGAAAAAATTCATTATGTAGATGGAAAGAAAATTTTAAAAGAATTCTCTCACACCGAGAGGTGGATACTAATTTTGTTCAAAAGAATGAATCAAAATAAAAAGCCGGAAATTGCGATTGGAATGGTACCACAATCTGGACTCTCGGATTATCTAAAAATAACAAATTTCGATCAGATGATCATAGCTAGCCTAAAATTGAAAAGCTTTGAAGGCGACTATGTAGATTTACTGGTGGACCTTAAGAAAAACTCGGAGATTGTTGTTCTAGTCCATTTACTATTTACTCGTTTTGAAAATCAAGATAGTTCATATGCAATAGAAGTAGCACTGGATATGATAATCAGAAAAACCATTCAAATGAATTTAGAGCTTTTAAAGAAACAATTTGAAGTATTTAAGCTTATTCAGTTTATTCAAGACAATATCTACCATAGAGTCACTGTAGAGGAGTTAGCGGTTCATATGTCTATGTCTCGTTCAACACTAAGACGTTTTTGCATTCAACAGCTTGGGAAACCGGCGAATGATCTCATACGAAACATTCGAATTGATGAAGCAAAAAATCTTTTAGAAATGACAGATATTTCGACAGTTAAAATTGCAGAAAAATTAGGGTACTTTAGCTCAAGCACCTTCAATCGAGCGTTTAAGCAGTATACAGGAGTATTGCCAGAAATTTATCGGTCTAAATACAAACTAGAATCAATAAATATAACCAATCACCGTTAAAGTTTGGTGTAATGAAGTAAATATAGTATATACGAAAGTTTGAAGGAGAGTTAGGAAGACTAAGTAAAGGAGAGGAGAGGAAATTTTGGGAAAAACTAGAATGAGGAAAGAAGAACTACAAAATCAATTATTCAGTATTGCAGAAGAAATGGTAGAGCTTGCCGAAAAGTATCGTGAAATTTCTTTAAAATTGAAACAACTTAATATGAGTTTTAAAACAGAACGTGAATATAGCGATTATATACAACAAAAAGAGATTGGTATGAGTAAAAACGATTATAATATTATTTCACTAAAAGTCGCATCTTTCTTAAAAAAGCAAGGTGTTCCTGTTAAAGCTAAGCCAATTTACCAACACTTAATAGAAGAACAACAATTTTCTATATCGTATAGTAATTTTCAAAGTAATTACTTACAACGAATGAATAAGGATAGCGCAATAAATGTTGAACGTGCATATCGAGGATTTTGGCAATATAGGAGAAATCATGAGTTGAATTAAGAAAGGATGATGTTAAAGAACAATAAAAAAATAAGAGTAAATGCTTCAAGATTCGTGCTTCATAAGCCATAAATAGAATAATTTCTATTGATAAAAAAAATTAAGTGATATAAAGGAGTCAAGAAAAGTTGAAGTCGCATCCGAAATTTTTCTGAGTTGTTCTTTGAAACCTGAATATATGCTTTTCAAATCCTTTCAATAGAGTAGGAGCACATAAAAAATAGCGCCATGATAATTATGATAAATATAATTGGAGCGATTCTTATTTTTTGTAACTTTTGGGTGGAAACAAAAGGCCATAATCACTCTGTTGGTATAATGATACTCGCGTAAACGCCTCGCTGGGAATGCAGGGAGAAGAGAAAAACTCTTGTGAACCTTTTCCAAGGTTATTTGAAAAGTAATTTATTAAAGAATAGGTTGATTACCGTAGAGGAACCCCGTAAACTAGATGTGAGAGGGCTTTCTCTATTGGTAGGAAAGGAGAATCATGATAACTATTACTAAGAAAGACTTGATAGATCTGGGATATGGACCATCATTTTCAGCAGATATTATTAAAAAAGCAAAAGGACAATTGATTGAACAGGGACATACGTACTATCAGTCTAGAAAGTTAGACAGAGTTCCTACGGTAGTAGTAGAAGAAATACTGGGAATAAATATTAATCAGTCGGAAAAAAATCAGAACAAAGAGCGTATTTCGCCTCGTACATGAGGAGAAAATAATGGTTAAAGAGAATATAAAAAAAGCAAAAAATGGGACCTACTATTTCCGTGCGTTTTTGGGTATAGATCAATTAACAGGAAAGTTGATCCAAAAATATCGTAGTGGATTTAAAACACAAAAAGAGGCAAAAAAGGCCTATGCAGAGCTTCTTGTAAATGTCGAAAGTAATGTAAGGGATTCTTCGAAACGAGAAGGTATTTCGAAAATGAATTTCAAAGCCTATATTGAACAAGTGTTTCTTCCGTATTATAAAACAAGAGTAGAGATTAGAACATTTGAAAATCGGCAATCAAGTATTTTAAAACACTTTCCATTTTTCTATCACCTGAACGTGGATGAGATTACGCCTATTAATGTTCAAACTTGGCAATCCAAAATGGCTGAAACATTAAGTCGGTCTTATGTTCGAGTGGTTCAAGGGATTTTTTCTGTAGCAATGGATCGAGCTGTTGTTTTAGGTTTGAGTCAAAGGAACCCTTCTAAAATAGTTGGAAATGTAAAAAAAGAGAAGAAGGTTGTTGATTTTTGGACAAAAGAAGAATTTGAAAAAGTTATTGCCAATATTTATATTGGAGACTATTATCAACGGTTTGTGTTTACTACGTTATGGCTATTATTTATGTCTGGTTTACGTATTGGAGAAGCTACAGCGTTACAATGGAGTGATGTTGACTATGAGTCAGGAATCTTATCTGTAACTAAATCACTGTATTACAAGAATGTTGATGAGTTTTATTTTACAGAACCTAAAACAAAGGCAAGTATTCGATATATTCCTTTGGACGATATTACATTAGGTTACTTAAAAAAATGGGAAGAGGAACAACAAAGAGTTTTAGAGACAGATTTTATTCTTTCTTATAATGGATTTCCAACGCAAAAGCATACAATATCCTATGCTATTGATCGTTATGCTAAGTTAGCAGGAGTTCATCGAATTCGTATTCATGCGTTACGTCACTCGCATGCCTCCCTACTAATTAGTTTGGGGGAAAATGCCATTGTGATTAAAGATCGTCTCGGGCATGAAGATATTGAAACTACGTTAGGCACTTATGGTCATCTTTATCCAAATAGTAATTTTCAAGTAGCGAAAAAATTAAATGGGATAATGAATGTAATAAGCCCTGATGAGAATAAAGGTCCAAATATAAGTAATCAATATACAGCAGAGTATTTAAAACTATCTAGGTAAAAAAGAAAAATTTGCAATTAATTTGCAATGACAAAAAAAGAACGCTACAAACGCTGATTTATCAGCGTTTGTAGCGTATCTGCGACTATTCCCACTCCACAGTAGCAGGTGGTTTGCTCGTAATATCGTACACGATTCGATTGACGTGTGCGACTTCGTTGACGATGCGGACGCTGATTTTTTGTAGGACTTCCCATGGGATGCGGGCAAAGTCAGCGGTCATGCCATCGATTGAAGTGACTGCACGGATGCCGACGGTATAATCGTAGGTCCGGCCATCACCCATGACACCGACGGAGCGGATGCCTGGTAAGACGGTGAAGTATTGCCAAATGTCGCGGTCTAAGCCGGCATTTGCGATTTCTTCCCGCAAGATGGCGTCCGAGTCGCGGACGATCGTTAGTTTTTCTTCTGTCAATTCGCCAAGGACACGAATACCTAGACCTGGTCCAGGGAATGGTTGGCGCCATACGATGCTGTCTGGCATGCCAAGTTGAGTCCCTAATTCACGGACTTCGTCTTTGAACAAGGTGTTCAATGGTTCGATCAATTTGAATTGCATGTCTTCAGGTAAACCACCCACATTGTGGTGTGATTTGATGGTTTGAGCAGTTTCGGTTCCTGATTCGATGACGTCGGTATAAAGGGTTCCTTGGGCAAGGAAAGAAACGCCTTCTTCGCCAGCTAGTTTGGTTGCTTCATCATCGAAGACGTACACGAATTCATTCCCGATGATCTTGCGTTTTTCTTCAGGATCAGAAACCCCAGCAAGTTTTGATAGGAAACGTTCTTTGGCATCAACTTTGATGATGTTCAAGCCGAATTTGCCGCCTAAGCTTTCCATTACTTGCTCGGCTTCGCCTTTACGCAAGAGGCCGTGGTCAACAAAAATACAAGTCAGTTGATCGCCAATCGCTTTTTGTAAAAGAACACCAACGACAGAAGAATCGACCCCGCCGGAAAGACCAAGCAAGACTTTTTTGTCGCCCACTTGTTCGCGGATTTTTGCGATTTCCATATCGATGAAGTTGTCCATTGTCCAATCACCTGTACATTGACAAACGTCAATAGCAAAGTGACGCAATAAGTCGTTGCCGTATTCTGAATGGCGAACTTCTGCGTGGAATTGGATACCGTACATTTTGCGCTCGGCATCTTGGATAGAAGCAATCGGGCAATCTTTGCTCGTCGCCACAACGTCAAAGCCTGCAGGTGCTTGAGTGACCAAATCCCCGTGGCTCATCCACACGGTTTGGGTTGCGGGCGTGTTTTGGAAAAGGGCCGCTGCATCAGAAGTGACTTCCAATTCTGCTTTGCCGTATTCACGGTTTTTGGCTGGTTCAACTGTTCCGCCTAATTTATAAGTAATCAACTGCATGCCGTAACAGATCCCTAAAACTGGGATGCCTAAATCAAAAATTTTCTCGTCGATGCCGAAAGAGTTCTCGTCGTAGACGCTGTTTGGTCCGCCAGATAAGATGATCCCTTTTGGATTCATCGCTTTTACTTCTTCAGCGGTAATGCGGTGGCTCAATAATTCTGAGAAAACACCGAACTCACGAATACGGCGTGTAATCAGCTGGTTATACTGACTACCGTAATCAAGTACGATAATTTTTTCGACGTTTGGCAAAGTGTCAACGTTTGTCACAATAAATTACCTCAATTCTTTTAGTTTTTATTGAAAAAAGGCTGGGCCTTTTCAACAGCATAATTATAAAAATGAAGCGGTCAATACTTGCGCAAGAACACTTCATCGATCAAATGGTGCTTTGTTTTATGAAGAATTATATCGGCTCTGCTGCGTGTAGGCAAGATATACTCGTGTAAATTCTTTAAATTCACATTTTTCCATACTTCTTTTGCCATTTTAATCGCTTCCTTGCGATCCCCAATCGCATATTGGTAATAATAATTGCTGGGATCTTGAAAGGCCGTGTCTAGTAATGATTCAAATCGTTCCAAATACCATTTTTCGATCAGTGCTGGTTGGGCATCCACGAAAATTGAAAAATCAAAAAAGTCACTGATATAGATTTGTTGGTTGGCAGGCAGCTGCAGGGTATTGATGCCTTCCACGATCAAGATATCTGGTTGACTGATCGTTTCATACGTATCAGGAATAATATTGTAGACTTCATGGGAGTAGACGGGGATCTGAATGTCTGGTTCTCCTGACTTGACCGCATTCAAAAAGTTGATCAAGGCTTCCATGTCATAACTTTCTGGAAATCCTTTGCGATTCAAGCTGCCGCGTTCTTCCAAGACTTCGTTCGGGTACAAAAAGCCGTCAGTGGTGATTAGTTGGACTGTTCTACGGGGAAACAAACGGGCCAACAAATTTTGGACGAGTCGTGCGGTGGTGCTTTTGCCGACGGCGACACTTCCAGCGATGCCAATGATAAAAGGCGGCATTTTGACGTAGCGGTGTAAAAAGAGTCCCTTGCTGAGGGTCAATGATTCAAACTCTTTCATATAAAGATGGATCAGATGGCACAAAGGCACGTAAACATCTTCCACATCTTGGACCGAGATCCGGTCGTTCAAACTTTTGATATTATCCAATTCTTCTTGAGTGAAAGGCATCATGCCGTTCGTATAAAACCCTTGCCATTGCTCACGAGGAATTTGATAAAAATTCATGGTTTCTTGCATAGTAAGCTCCTTTTTGCGGCATCATCGGTTTCTATTAGAAGCGATAGGCCACTGTTCGAAAGTATTTTACCATAGAAACCCGCTGAACTTGGAAAAAAGACATGATTTCCTTTGAAGAAACAACAAAAAACTGTTTTTTCGTTGTTTTTTTTGCTGGGCGTTTACTTCTGGCTGTTTTTCGGTATGATTAGAAAGAAGCAGCAGGCAAATCTTGCACGGCTTTTTTACTGGTGTTTTCACTACGTTCACTCGTTCTAATAGAAGAAACAAGGAAAAACCAGTAGAAGCCAGTAGAAAAAACAAGCGAAGAGGGAATAGAAGAAAGGAGCATAAACATGAGTAATCATTACTATACAGAAAATCCTGATACGGCCCATGATTTTGAACAATGGTCGTTTGAATTAAGAGGAAAGAAGTTTCATTTTGTGACAGATAGCGGGGTGTTTTCCCGAGACACGGTGGACTACGGCTCGAGGGTGCTGATCGACGCGTTTGAGTGGGCGGAGCTGCCAGAAGGAAGTCTGCTAGACGTTGGATGTGGCTATGGTCCTGTTGGCTTAGCGTTGGCTTATGCAAGTCAGCGGCCTGTCGAGATGATCGATATCAATCAGCGGGCAGTGGATTTGGCAAAAGGCAATGCCCAGCGTAACGGCATTGAACAGGTAGATATCCATCAATCCAATATCTATGCCCAATTAAATCAACCTGCTTATGCGGCGATCCTCAGCAATCCACCGATTCGGGCAGGAAAAGAAGTCGTCCATGAGATTTTGACAGGGGCGTTTCCGCTGCTAAAAGCAGGGGGAACCTTAACGATCGTGATCCAAAAGAAACAAGGGGCGCCCAGTGCTCAAAAGAAAATGCAAGAGACCTTTGGCAATGCCGAAATCATCAAAAAAGACAAAGGCTATTACATCATTCAAAGCGTAAAAGAAGCGTAGCTGCTCTTTGATTATCAACAGATCAAAGGCATCGCCAAGGCAAGTGCTGGTTAGCAGCAACTGGGCAGTTGGTTTCTCAAAAAGCCTGTTGTCAGCAGCCTTTGGAGCAATCGCAGCTCCGCTAAAAGAGCTGTCTGTACCATCGGGCCATTTTTGATCAACGAAAAAGAAAGTCGCACACTTGTTGAAAGTGTGCTATTTTTTTTGAGAAAAATTTGCTACACTTTAGGCAAGAGAGGAGAGAAGCAGATGAAATTGACGATTAAACAGATTGCTGAAATGGCTGGCGTCTCTGTCACGACCGTGTCGCAGATCCTAAACAATAAAGGCAGCCGTTTTAGTGAAGAAACCCGAAAGCGGGTCTTAGATATCGTAAATAAATATCACTATAAGCCGGATTTTTTTGCTTCGAATCTTATCAACCGCCATTCAAAAACGATCGGAATGATCGTGCCTGATGTGACGGATTTCTTTTTCTCTAAAGTCATTGAAGGGGCGGAAAGTTATTTCAATCCACTAGGTTACATGTTAGTGTTATGCAATTCGCGCCACAGCCAAGAAAAAGAGGTTCAATATTTGAATGAACTGTCTCATCGTTCGGTAGATGGCATCTTATTAGCGACGCCGCATTTGCTGCCAGAGGATTATTCCTTGAAGAGCGGGTTCTTTGATGACCGACCAATTATTTTAGTCGATCGTGGGATCAATCAGCGGGACAATGGTCGTTTGATCGTGAAAGAATACGAAGGCGCCTACCAAGCCGTCAGCTATTTGATCAAAAATGGTCACCGCAACATTGCGATGCTCAAAGAAATCACCGGCTACTATCAATTAGAGGAACGATTCAATGGCTATCGCCATGCCTTAAAGGATCATCAGATCCCTTTTAAAGGCCGATATGTAGAAAATGCTGAATTAACGGTTACCGGCGGGTACGAAGCAACGAAGGAATTATTGAAGTATAAAGAGATCACAGCGTTTTTCTGTGGCAACGATGCTATGGCGATCGGCTGTTATCAAGCGATTTATGAGGCGGGCAAAAAAGTACCCGAAGACTATTCGGTAATCGGTTTTGATGCCTTGAAATTATCGGAATACATCACTCCACCGCTTACCACGGTCATGCAGCCGACCTTTGAGATTGGGTTTACCGCAGCGAAGTTTTTAGTGGACGCCATTGAGTTTCCGACACGGCGAATTCCAAATAAGATTTTTGATACAAAATTAATTATTCGTGAGAGCGTGAAGACATTGACAAGCGAGAAATAATGCGGTATATTTCTTCTTGTAAGTGTTTTCATAGTTTTGTGATATTTAGTAAACTGTTTTACTAAAGTGGTTTACCCTACGAAAAATTATTGTATAATGTTAAAGGAAGCGAGGGTCATTTCGATGCGAATGGTGGATTTAATTGAAAAGAAACGTGACGGCAAGTCATTGACGAAGGAAGAAATTGACTACATTGTAACTGCGTATACTGAAGGAAGTATTCCAGATTATCAAATGAGTGCCTTGTTGATGGCTATTTTTTATGTAGATATGACAGATGAAGAGATCACGAACTTAACGCTAGCAATGGCAAATTCTGGTGAAGTGATCGACCTATCCTCAATTGAAGGAATCAAAGTCGATAAGCATTCGACTGGCGGTGTTGGTGATACGACCACATTGATCTTAGCGCCATTAGTGGCTAGTGTTGGCGTACCGGTTGCGAAAATGTCTGGCCGCGGCTTAGGCTATACCGGTGGGACGTTAGACAAGCTTGAAGCGATCCCTGGATTTAAAATCGAGCTTTCTGAAGCTGACTTTATCCGATTAGTCAACGAAAGCAAAGTGGCCGTGATCGGTCAATCAGGAGATTTAGCTCCTGCGGACAAAAAACTGTATGCCTTACGAGATGTGACGGCAACGGTTAGTTCGATCCCATTGATCGCCAGCTCGATCATGAGTAAAAAAATCGCGGCAGGTGCCGATGCGATCGTGTTAGATGTAACCACAGGCGATGGCGCCTTTATGAAAAACTTGGAGGATGCCAAACGCTTAGCCCAAACGATGGTCCGCATCGGAAAATTGGCAAATCGCCAAACGATGGCAGTCATTTCTGATATGTCACAGCCTCTAGGGGAAGCGATCGGCAACAGTTTGGAAGTGGTGGAAGCCATTGAGACACTGCAAGGAAAAGGACCGAAAGACTTGGAAGAAATGTGCTATGCACTGGGCAGCCAAATGGTCGTTTTAGCGAAAAAAGCTGATTCATTGGAAGAAGCACGCCAACTATTGGAAGAAGCCTTGCATTCAGGCAAAGCGTTAGAAAAATTCAGACAGATGATCACAGATCAAGGCGGAGACGCTTCAGTGATCGATGACCCGAGCAAGATTTTGACAGCGAAATATGAAGTGGAAATCCCAGCGAAAACTAGCGGCGTGGTGACGAAATTAGTTGCCAATGAGCTAGGGATCGCGGCGATGATGTTAGGAGCAGGTCGTAAGACCAAAGACGAAGACATCGACCATGCCGTGGGCATCAAATTGCATAAGAAAGTTGGCGAATCCGTAACTGAAGGAGAATCGCTATTGACGATCTACAGCAATACCGAAGCAATCGAGGATGTCAAAGCATTGATCGACCAAAATATTGAAATTGGGGAAGATGGCGCAGAACCGCCATTGATCCATGACATTATTACAGAATAAGGAGCGAATAAAAATGGAATTGAATCGCATGATCGACCACACGATTTTGAAAGCAGACGCAACGGAGGAAGATGTTTTACGAATCATCGAAGAGGCAAAAACCTATCACTTCTATTCTGTCTGCATCAATCCAACGTGGGTTTCATTAGCGGCAGAAAAATTACAAGGCGAACCAACGGCTGTTTGTACCGTGATCGGCTTTCCTTTAGGGGCAAACACATCTGAGGTCAAAGCTTATGAAACAACAGATGCGATCAAAAATGGCGCAGATGAAGTCGATATGGTGATCAACGTAGGTGCCTTGAAATCAAAACAATACAAAAAAGTTCAAGCAGACATCGAAGCAGTCGTTGAAGCGGCCAAAGACAAAGCGCTTGTCAAAGTAATCATTGAAACAGCGTTATTAGACAACGAAGAAATCGTCAAAGCCTGTGAATTAGCCAAAGCAGCCGGTGCAGATTTCGTGAAAACCTCAACTGGCTTTTCAACTGGTGGGGCAGTCGTTGAAGATGTTCGCTTGATGCGTGAAACAGTAGGGCCAGAAATGGGTGTCAAAGCTTCCGGTGGTATCCACAACGAAGCAGAAGCGGCAGCTATGGTCGAAGCGGGCGCAAATCGCTTAGGAACAAGCGCAAGTGTTGCCATCGTGACTGGCTCAACAGGTGCTGGCTACTAAGCCTAGCATTAAGTTAAGTAAAGTAGCAAAAATTAAATACAAGAGCGGGGAAGACAATGACAATAGCGAAAAAAGAGTGGATCGACACCGCCGTTTCCGCCTTAGATAAAGCGTATGTGCCGTACTCTAAGTTTCCGGTCGGTGCTTGTCTCGTTGCCAAAAATGGGACGATATATCAAGGGATCAACATTGAAAATGCCTCATATGGCTTAACAAATTGCGCAGAACGCACGGCTTTTTTTAAAGCTGTTTCTGAAGGCGAAAAAGAGTTTCAACATTTGGTTGTGGCGGGTCATACGCCAGAACCGATCTCTCCTTGCGGTGCTTGCCGCCAGGTCATGGTGGAATTTTGTGCGCCAGATATGCCGGTGACCTTAGTCGGTGATGATGGTGTCATCAAAGAAACCACGGTAGAAGGCCTATTGCCTTATTACTTCACGAACAAAGATTTATAAACCATGTTCATTCAGTCGATGCGGCTGTTGAAAAAAAACTATATTTTTAGGGGGCTTTACAGCAATGAAAAAAGCAAAATTATTTAGTTTAGGTATTGTTGCAGTAGCTGGGTTGACTTTACTTGGTGCTTGTGGCGGAGGAAATTCAGGTTCAACTGATTCAACTGGCGGCGGTTCTGCAGACGGTACGACTGATGCAGCGCATAGTGTCGCAATCGTTACCGATATCGGCGGGGTGGATGACCGTTCATTCAACCAATCCGCGTGGGAAGGCTTAGAAGCATGGGGAGAAGAACACGGGATCGCTCGCGGTGCTGGTGGATATGACTACGTGCAATCAAACGAAGCATCCGAATACACAACAAACGTAAATGGTGCCGTGCAAAATGGTTTCAAAACAGTGTTTGGTGTTGGTTACCTATTGAAAGACGCAATCTCAGCAGCAGCTGACCAAAACCCTGATACACAATTCGGGATCATCGATGATGTGATCGAAGGCAAAGACAACGTCGTTTCAGCAACATTTAAAGACAATGAAGCAGCTTACTTAGCTGGTTTTGCAGCAGCGTATACAACCAAAACAAACAAAGTCGGCTTCATCGGTGGTGAAGAAGGCGTCGTTATCGACCGTTTCGAAGCTGGTTTCATGAAGGGCGTTCAAGACGCAGCTGAAAAATTAGGCAAAGAAATCACAGTTGATCCTCAATATGCAGCATCATTTGGTGATCCTGCCAAAGGGAAAGCATTGGCAGCTTCAATGTACCAAAGCGGCATTGACGTAATCTTCCATGCATCTGGCGGTACTGGTGCAGGTGTCTTCCAAGAAGCAAAAGCAATCAACGAACAATTGAACGAAGCAGACCTAGAAGATAAAAAAGTTTGGGTCATCGGTGTAGATAGCGATCAACAAGACGAAGGTAATTTCACAACTGCTGACGGCCAAGAAGATAACTTCACATTGGCTTCAACATTGAAAGGTGTTGGCGCAGCGGTACAAGATATCTCAACTCGTGCGTTAGAAGATAACTTCCCTGGCGGCGAACACATCGTTTACGGCTTGAAAGATGGCGGTGTAGACATTACTGAAGGGTTCCTTTCAGATGATGCCAAAGCAGCGATCGAAACAGCGAAACAAGACGTGATCGACGGCAAAGTAGAAGTACCAGAAACACCTGAAAAATAAAGTTATGCTTTTCGGTTATCTTGCCCTAGCTTAGGGCAAGATGATCGTCATTGGATTACTATGTTGATGAAAGCTACGGGTTTTCATGAGGATAGTAATCATCCTAAGCAATAGCAATTATTTTTTTGACATGACGAATGGTTTGTATAAGCGAATTAGAAAGTAAGGATGTGAGTAATTTGGCTGAGGAAAAATATGTTGTAGAAATGCGTCATATCACCAAAGAGTTTGGAACGTTCAAAGCCAATGACGATGTCAACTTGCAAGTAAGGCCAGGAGAAATCCACGCATTGCTTGGTGAAAATGGAGCGGGCAAGTCGACCTTGATGAATATGCTGTCAGGATTATTGGAACCAACATCTGGTGAGATCTGGATGAATGGTGAAAAAGTGAATATCACGAGTCCGACCGCAGCAAACAAATTGGGGATCGGTATGGTGCATCAGCATTTCATGCTGGTAGATGCCTTTACTGTAACAGAAAATATCATTTTGGGGAGCGAACCACATCATCTCGGTGTGTTAGATCGCAAGAAAGCCCGCAAAGAAATCAAAAAAGTTTCTGAACAATATGGTTTATCGGTTGATCCGGATGCTTATGTGCGTGACATCTCTGTTGGGATGGAACAACGGGTAGAGATCTTGAAGACTCTTTACCGCGGCGCAGATGTACTGATTTTTGATGAACCAACGGCAGTTTTGACACCGCAAGAAATCGAAGAGCTGATCGAGATCATGCGCGGATTGGTGCGTGAAGGGAAATCGATCATCTTGATCACCCACAAACTGGATGAGATCAAAGCGGTGGCAGACCGCTGTACAGTTATCCGTCGGGGGCAAGGGATCGGTACTGTCAATGTCAAAGACGTCAGCTCACAACAGTTGGCCGATATGATGGTTGGTCGTTCTGTGTCCTTCAAGACACCGAAGAAAGAGGCGTCACCAAAAGAAGTCGTGCTTTCTGTTGAAAACTTAGTCGTAAAAGAAAACCGCGGCTTAGAAGCAGTCAAAAACTTAAGCTTAGAAGTACGTGCAGGTGAAGTATTGGGGATTGCTGGTATCGATGGCAATGGGCAATCAGAGCTGTTACAAGCCATCACTGGTTTACGGAAAGTCGAAAGTGGCAAGGTCTTGCTGAATGGCGATGACATCACCAACTTCAAGCCTCGGAAAGTCACCGAAGCCGGCGTTGGCCATGTGCCAGAAGACCGTCACAAATACGGACTTGTCTTGGATATGATGTTATCAGAAAACATCGCCTTGCAAACCTACTACAAAAAACCTTTGAGTAATGCAGGTGTCTTGGATTATGGAGAGATCAACGAGTTTGCTCGTGACTTGATTCAAGAATTTGACGTACGAACAGTCAACGAGATCGTACCAGCACGGGCATTGTCCGGCGGGAATCAACAAAAAGCGATCATCGCACGAGAAATCAGCCGCGATCCTGATCTATTGATCGTTGCCAATCCGACCCGTGGGTTGGATGTCGGAGCGATCGAATTTATCCACAAACGCTTGATTGAACAGCGGGATAAATTCAAAGCGGTGTTGTTAGTCAGCTTTGAATTAGATGAAATTTTGAATGTATCAGACCGCATTGCTGTTATTCATGCTGGTGAGATCGTTGGGGTCGTTGATCCGAAAGAAACATCAGAGAAAGAGCTTGGCTTGTTGATGGCAGGGTACTCCTTGGAGGAAGCAAGACGAGAGCTGCAAATGGAGGAAGTAGGTGGTTCGGTTGAATAACCGCAAAGAAAAGATCCGCAATATATTAGTGCCGATCATCGCTGTCTTGTTGGGATTCGTCCTTGGCGGGATCATCATGGCGGCCTTCGGCTACAGCCCAATCACAGGGTATACACAAATGTTTCGGACCGTTTTTATCAACGGACAAACAGGTGGGTTAAATGCCCGCAACATTGGTGAGATTTTTGTTACAGCAGGACCCTTGATCTTTACTGCTTTGGGATTTGCCGTTGCAAACTCAGCCGGATTCTTCAATATCGGTCTTTCTGGTCAAGCGCTAGCAGGTTGGGTGGCCAGTATCTGGGTCGCACTGGCGATGCCGGATGCACCTCGGTTGGTGGTCTTGCCATTAGCCGTGATCGTAGGGGCTTTATGCGGGGCGATCGCAGCTGCGATTCCTGGTTTCCTACGGGCATTCTTTGGAACAAGTGAAGTCATCGTGACGATCATGATGAACTATATCTTGCTTTATACGGGGAACCATTTAGTCAATAATGTGATGAGTGAATCCATGATCACGACAAAAGGGGTCACGAAAATGGTGGGGGAAAATGCCTCCATGCAGACGCCGTTTCTAGCAAGCATCACGAGTAACTCTCGCTTGAACTTAGGGATCTTCTTAGCCTTGATCTTCTTAGTTTTGGTTTGGTTCTTGATGAAAAAAACCACTCTTGGTTATGAGATCCGCGCGGTGGGCTTGAACCCAAGCGCTTCTGAATATGCGGGGATGAGCAGCAAACGGACGATCATTATCTCCATGATCATCTCTGGAACACTTGCCGGATTAGGTGGAGTTGTTCAAGGGCTAGGAACGTTTGAAAACTTCTTCGTTCAAGGGTCATCATTAAGCATCGGGTTTGACGGTATGGCTGTATCCTTGTTAGGAAGCGGCTCATCGATCGGAATCTTGCTTTCAGCCCTCTTGTTCAGTATTTTGAAATTAGGTGGACAAGGCATGCAGTTTGCAGGTATTCCATCTGAATTAGTCGATGTCAATATCGCAATTATTATTTTCTTCGTAGCGATCAGTTTTGTGATTCGTTTCTTGTTGGCAAAAATCTTTGACGGCAAAAAAGAAGCGCTGGTCGTACAGGAGATTGAAGCCCAACCAAACGATCAAGATCAGGAAGGAGGAACCATCTAATGGATATTAGTTTAATTTCTTCGATCGTCACTCAAACATTGATTTATGCGTCTCCTCTGATTTTGACGGCGCTAGGTGGCGTGTTCTCAGAGCGAAGCGGGATCGTTAACGTGGGTCTTGAAGGAATCATGGTTATGGGTGCTTTTAGCTCGATTGTTTTCAATATTGAATTTGCGTCACAATTCGGTGCGTGGACACCGTGGTTAGGGATGCTCGTCGGCGGACTTGTCGGTGTGGTTTTCTCCTTGCTGCATGCGGTGGCAACCATCAATTTCCGTGCAGACCACATCATCAGTGGTACGGTGATGAACTTGATGGCACCAGCTTTGGCCGTGTTCTTAGTCAAAGCGATCTACAACAAAGGGCAAACGGATAACATCCAACGGACATTGGGGTATTTCAATTTCCCGATCCTTAAAGATATTCCTATCATTGGCCCGATTTTCTTTAATCAAACATTCTTACCGGCGTACTTCGCTATTTTGATCTCAGTGATCGCGTGGTTCGTGATTTTCAAAACACGCTTTGGGTTGCGTCTTCGTTCTGTCGGTGAGCATCCACAAGCAGCGGATACCTTAGGGATCAATGTTTACGTGATGCGCTACTCAGGCGTCTTGATCTCTGGATTCCTTGGCGGGATGGGCGGTGCCTTGTTTGCTCAATCGATCGCGGGTCGCTTTGCCGTGACAACGATCGCCGGTCAAGGGTTTATCTCGATGGCTGCGATGATCTTTGGTAAATGGAATCCACTTGGTGCGATGGGCGCAGCGATTTTCTTCGGTTTCGCGCAAAACATCAGCATCGTAGGTGGCCAATTGCCAATCATCTCTTCCATTCCAGCGGTTTACTTACAAGCTGCGCCTTATGCCTTGACGATCATCGTGCTCGTTCTTTTCCTTGGAAAAGCTGCTGGTCCGAAAGCTAATGGGAAGAACTACATTAAATCTAAATAATTTTTTCAGTATGAAAGGGTGGGGCTATGGGACATGAATGTGTTGCTGTGTCCTGCCCTTTTTCTATCCTCTGGGTGAAAGGGAAGCGTCAGGAAATTTCCAAAGCAACCCAGCGCAATTTTTGCTTAAGTTTAGTATGATAGAGGTAGTAGATCCGCTTGTAAAAGCATAAAATAAAGAAAGTAGGGAATAGAATGTTTAAACGTGTACACTTGATCGTGATGGATTCAGTCGGAATTGGTGAAGCACCTGATGCGGCAGCTTTTGGTGATGTCGGTTCAGATACATTAGGCCATATTGCAAAAGAAGCAGGCTTAACGATCCCTCACTTGGAACAATTAGGCCTAGGTACGATTCGTCCTTTAGAAGGCGTAAAGGCGGTAGCTGACCATGATGGGTATGCAACCAAATTGGAAGAAGTTTCTGTTGGGAAAGATACGATGACGGGTCACTGGGAGATCATGGGCTTGAATATCCAAAAGCCTTTCCGCGTATTTCCAGATGGGTTTCCCGATGAATTATTGCAACAGATCGAAGAGTTCTCTGGACGCAAAATCGTCTGCAATGCGCCGTATTCTGGGACAGCAGTCATTGATGACTTTGGCGAACATCAAATGAAGACCGGGGATCTGATCGTTTACACTTCGGCTGACCCAGTGTTGCAGATCGCCGCTCATGAGGAAATCATTCCATTAGAAGAATTGTATCGTATTTGTCAGTACGTTCGGGATATCACGAAAGATGAGCCGTATATGATCGGCCGCATCATCGCGCGTCCTTATGTCGGTGAGCCTGGAAACTTTACTCGTACGAGCAATCGTCATGACTACGCACTCGATCCATTTGGCCATACAGTGTTAGATTCATTGAAAGAAGCTGGAAAAGACGTGATCGCCGTTGGGAAAATCAATGATATCTTCAACGGGCAAGGAATCACCGATTCTGTACGGACGAAGAGCAATATGGACGGTGTGGATCAATTACTGAAAGTGATGAAACAAGACTTTACGGGTCTAAGCTTTACGAACTTGGTTGACTTCGATGCGCTTTATGGTCACCGTCGCGATGTCGTAGGGTATGCCCACGCCATTGAAGATTTTGATTTGCGTATTCCAGAACTCTTAGAAGCAATGGGAGATGAGGATCTGTTATTGATCACAGCTGACCACGGCAATGACCCAACCTTTACGGGAACGGATCACACGAGAGAATATGTGCCATTATTAGCCTACAGCAAGAAATTCCAAGGCCAAGGAAAATTGCCACAAGGCTACTATGCGGATATTTCCGCAACGATCGCTGAAAACTTTGGTGTTTCAGCTACAGAAAACGGAACTAGCTTTTTAAAACATTTAAACTAGAGGTGATGAAATGACAACGTTACATGAGAAATTACAAGAAACAACGGCATTTATCAAAGGAAGCGGCGTCGGTGAAGTGGAATTTGGCTTGATTTTAGGTTCTGGCTTAGGGGAATTAGCCGATGAGATCGAAAACCCAATCGTGTTGCCTTACAACGATATCCCGCATTTTCCTGTTTCGACAGTGGTCGGTCATGCCGGACAATTGGTCTATGGAACATTAGCTGGGAAAAAAGTCTTAGCGATGCAAGGGCGATTCCATTATTATGAAGGCCATTCGATGCAGACGGTCACTTACCCCGTCCGTGTGATGGCGGCATTGAAAGCTCATTCTTTAGTCGTGACCAATGCCTGTGGCGGTGTGAACGAAAGCTTCCAGCCTGGAGACTTGATGTTGATCACCGATCAAATCAACTTTATGGGGGACAACCCACTGATTGGTGAAAACGAAGAAGAAATGGGTCCACGTTTCCCAGATATGAGCCAAGCCTACCATTTGCCTTATCGGGAAGCGGCACAAAAAGTTGGCGCATCAAAAGGATTGCACTTAAAAGAAGGCGTCTATATGGGCTTCTCAGGTCCTACGTATGAAACGCCAGCAGAGATCCGCTTTGCTCGGACGATCGGTGCCGATGCTGTCGGTATGTCGACTGTCCCAGAAGTGATCGTTGCTGTTCACAGCGGCTTGAAAGTCTTAGGTGTTTCTTGTATCACAAACTTGGCTGCTGGTATGCAAGCGAGCTTGAATCACGAAGAAGTCGTGGAAACGACGGAACGGGTCAAGGCAGAATTTAAAGCGTTGATCAAAGAAACGTTAGCAGTACTATAAAAAGCAGACCAAAGGAGAAAAACGAATGAGCGTTCATATCGAAGCAAAAGCAGGCGAGATCGCAGACAAAATCTTGTTACCAGGTGATCCACTGCGGGCAAAATATATTGCTGAAACATTTTTAGAAGACCCGATCTGTTACAACAATGTTCGGGGGATGCTGGGCTATACAGGCGTTTATAAGGGCGAGCGGGTCTCTGTCCAAGGAACCGGCATGGGCATGCCTTCAGCGAGCATCTATGCCCATGAATTGATCAACTCTTACGGCGTGAAGAAATTGATTCGGGTCGGTACGTGTGGTGCCATCTCAAAAGATGTCCACGTGCGTGATCTTGTGATTGCCCAAGCGGCAGCAACAAGTTCATCGATGGTGGCAAAAAACTTCCAAAGTTTCCATTTCCCACCAATCGCTGACTTTGCACTGTTGCGTAAAGCCTATGATACAGCGATCGAATCAGGATTTACGACCCACGTCGGCAACATCTTATCTGAAGATACCTTCTACAAAGATGACATGACGGAAACGTTGCAGTTGGCAGACCTTGGAGTGATGGGTGTTGAGATGGAAGCCGCAGCCTTATACTATTTAGGGGCGAAATTCCACGTTCAAACCTTAGCGATCTGTACCGTCAGCGACCACATCATCACTGGAGAAGAAACAACGCCAGAAGAAAGACAAACGACATTTAACGACATGATCAAAGTTGGCTTAGAAACAGCGATCGCGTAAAAAAGATACCACAGGATCGGTGCATGAACGATGCGAAGGCTGCTTGCTTTGGATAGAGCAAGCAGCCAAATCGTATTGGTTTGCATGCAACCGAGAATGTGTTATCTTTTTTTGTTGGCAAAAAGCCACGAAGAAGCGTTGCACTTTTGCCAGAAAATGGTTTAATGAAAAGAAAAGGTGTGAAAAGGAGACGAGACAATGAATAATTTTACGTTTCATGTAACGACGGACATTCGTTTTGGGAAAGACCGTCTGAACGAGCTGCCAGAAGTACTGAATACATTTGGAAAAAACGTCTTGCTAGTCTATGGTGGCGGCAGTATCAAGAAAAACGGTTTGTACGATGCAGTCATGGCGCAATTGACTGCCAACGGCAATCAAGTCACTGAATTGACTGGTGTCGATCCAAATCCACGAATCGAAACCGTTCATCAAGGAGCCGCTCTTTGTCGTTCAGAAAAGATCGACGTCATTTTAGCTGTTGGCGGCGGTTCTGTCATTGATTGCAGCAAAGTGATCGCCGGGGCGGCTTGCAGTGAGCAAGAGCCTTGGGACTTAGTGCTTTCCCGCAGCTATCAAGGACCAGCGATTCCATTAGTAACGATCTTGACCCTTGCGGCTACCGGCAGTGAAATGAATCGCGGCGCAGTGATCTCTAATCTAGAAACGAAACAAAAACTTGGCGTTCACGGACCCGAATTTTTACCGAAAGTATCCTTTTTAGATCCAACAACGACTTTTAGTGTCAGTCGCTATCAAACGGCTGCCGGTTCAGCGGATATCATGAGCCATCTGATTGAAAATTATTTCAGTAAAACAGAAGGAACAGATGTCCAAGACGGTGTAGCAGAAGGATTGCTAAAAGCAGTCATTAAAAATCTGCCCATCGCATTAAATGACCCCGCGGACTATGATGCACGGGCGAATTTGATGTGGGCGAGCACCTTAGCCTTGAATGGTTTGACTGGAAGCGGCAAAGGTGGAGCATGGTCTTGTCATGCGATGGAGCATGAGTTGAGTGCGTTTTATGACATTACTCATGGCATCGGCTTAGCGATCCTGACCCCACGCTGGATGCTTCATGTATTGAATGAAGAAACGGCGCCGAAATTTGCGCGTTTTGCCAGAGAAGTCTTTGGTGTCCAAGAAGCAGTGCCAGAATTAGCTGCCCGAATGGGGATTCAAAAACTCTATGACTTTTTTGCTTCTTGCGATATTCCGATGACTTTGCCAGAAGTAGGGATCGCCGATGACACCCATTTTGCTGAAATGGCGGCTCAAGCAGTTCAATTCAGCTCGATTGCAACAAATGCCTATGTACCGCTGCAAGAAGAAGACGTGATTGCAATCTACCAAGATTCCTTGACTCCTTCAACCTATCTCTAATCATAAAAAAAGACCGTTCCTGCGACTTGGTTGTCGCGGAGCGGTCTGTTTATTTACCCTTCAGAAGAAAAAGCCAAACGGGTCATTAGCTGATCTGCAATCAAGGCGTGTCCAGCAGGAGTGGGGTGCACACCGTCATCGCCTGTCAGAGCCTGTGGGGAGCTAGCAACGGCTGCTTCGGCAAACAAGCCATCCAGCGGCAGCAGCTGACAATGAAAGGCGGCAGCTAAGCGACGAACGATTTGGATTTTCGGATCAAGATCGATGCGCCAGGTTTGGCGATCTTCAGGATATGGCAAAACAAAAGGTTCCAGTAAGAAAATCCGTGCGATCCCCTGTTGGGTCACTTGTTCCAGAATTTGACGGTAGGTTGCCTCAAAGGATGTTGCGGCCTCTTCTGAACCAAAATCGGGACCACCGGCATTGTGCCACGTGTCGTTGATCCCAATCATAAAGACCAAAACGTCAGGCGCTAATTGGAGGCAATCTTCTTGGAGACGGGCTAAGACATCGGCAGCTTTGTTGCCACCAATCCCGCGGTTATAAAAGGTAAATCCTGCAGTGGGGAATGTTTCTGCCAGCTGATCGGCAACGAGACGGGCAAACCCATGTCCTAAATCGTGGGGATCTTGGCGATCACAATCGCAATCTGTGATGCTGTCACCTAAAAATAAAACGGTATCATTTTTGACTAGTTTCATAATAAGCTCCTTTCGAGTACGCCCTCAATTATAAGAGAGGGGGGAGGAAATGCCAATAAAAAAACTGCCCTTTTTTTAAAAAGGGCAGCGATAAGCGAGGCTTATAAGTAGTATTTTTTCGCAACAGTCAAATCATCGTTCAATTCATAAACAAGTGGTTGACCAGTTGGGATCTCAAGATCCATGATATCTTCGTCAGAAATACCTTCGATATGTTTTGCTAATGCGCGTAGAGAGTTTCCGTGAGCCGCAACTAAGACAGTTTTGTCGTCTTTTAATGCTGGGGCGATTTCATCTTGCCAGAAAGGCAATGCACGTTCCAAAGTAACTTTTAAGTTTTCGCCACCAGGTACGTCGCGAGGGTCAAGCATTGCATAACGACGGTCGTTTGCAGCAGAACCTTCATCTGAAGCTTCCATCAATGGAGGTAAAACATCGTAAGAACGACGCCAGATGTGTACTTGTTCGTCACCGTATTTTTCAGCAGTTTCTTTTTTATTTAAACCTTGTAATTTACCGTAATGACGTTCGTTTAAGCGCCATGATTTGATCGTTGGTACCCAAAGTTGATCAGAATATTCTAAAATGTAATTACAAGTTTTGATGGCACGAGTTAAAACAGATGTGTAAGCAACGTCAAATTCGATGCCTGCTTCTTTGATTTTACGTCCGCCTTCGATTGCTTCTTCGACACCTTCTGGCGCTAGATCAACATCAGCCCAACCGGTAAACTGGTTTAATTTGTTCCATTCGCTTAGTCCATGACGAGAAAATACTAATTTTGGCATGTAAAACTCTCCTTTAGATATTCGATATTTTTCTGAAATTTTCAATTCCGTATTTATTGTACACTCTTTCTCAAAGAATTTCCATGGTTTTGGAGGAAAAGCTGGGGAAAACGCCATTCTTAAGGAAAAACAAATGAGGATCTTTAAAAAACGGACCGCTTTTGTTTTATGCTGTTCTAGGAGAGTCGACAACTATGAACGTAACTTGCGCCATTCTTCTTCGGATAATTTTATGTATTTGTAGCAGGTACCTACAGAAACACCGCATTTCTCAGAAATATATTGAATCGTTTCTTTTTTCTCGTAGTACAAATGACGGATTTTTTTGATCGTCTTCGGATCGATCTTCGGACGACCGCCAATTTTGCCTTTTTTGCGGGCTTTGTTTAAGCCGACTAGCGTGCGCTCTTTGATCAATGAGCGTTCCATGATCGCAAGTCCTTCCATCAAATTGAAGTATACTTCACCCATCGGTTCACGCGTGTCGATGTTTTCTGCTAACGAAACCAAATGTAGTTCTCGCTGCTTTAATAGATCAGTAAGCTCGGTCAGCTGTCTGGTCGTTTTTCCTAAACGATGCAGTTCCGTAACAACTAAAGTGTCGCCGGGCTGCATCTGGGCCACCACTGACTCCAATGAATGATTTTCTTCACTTTCTTCCAAGCTATAGGTTTCGTGGAAATAGTCATTACAACCGAATTCCTTAAGTTTGTTTATTTGTTCACTTGTGGAGTTATCGGTAATCGTTGAGCGAGCATAACCTATGATTTTCATAAAACCCTCCTACCTTTCCCTTTTTATTGAATGTATCATAATTACTTCTTAAATGATAGGGTAATTTGCACAAAAAAGCATAAAAACAAGTATGGTTGAAGATAAATAACAAAAAAAGAAGAAGCGATAAGGCTTCTTCTTTTTTGTTATTCTTAGCGGACCTGCTTTGTACTTGGTCCTGTAGGTAGACCAATGATGATGGTGTGAACCATATCCAAAAACAAACCGTGTTCCACCACGCCGACCGTAGCATCTAATTCTTGTGCCAATTCGTTAGGTGCTGTGATGGTTTCTAGATGGAGATCGATGATGTAATTGCCACAATCTGTTTTTAATGGTTCGCCTTCTTCATTTAAACGTAGTTTTGGACGATAGTTTTTCTTATCGAAAAGACGTAGCAGTTGTTGACTACCATAAGGAATCACTTCCACTGGAAGGGGAAAGGCACCAAGTGTCTCGACCATTTTCGATTCATCGACGATCCACAAGACTTTCTTGGAGTTAGACGCCACGATTTTTTCAAACAAAAGAGCCGCACCGCCCCCTTTGATCCCATGGTAATCCTGGCTGATCTCATCTGCACCGTCGATTGTAAGATCCACAGCATCCACTTCATCAATGGTGCGAATCGGGATGCCTAGCCCTTCTGCTTGTCTTTTCGATGCCCAAGAAGTGGGGACACCAGTGATCGATAGACCCTCTTCTTTTACGCGTCGTCCCAGTTCTTCGATCATATAGTAGGCTGTTGAGCCAGTGCCCAAACCAACCACCATGCCATCTTTTACATAACCAGCCGCCTCAATGCCGACCATTTCTTTTAGGTTCATTTTCTTCCCGCCTTTTTTAATAGATGCTTTGTTTCTATTATATAGGAAGAAGTGTAAAAATTGCGGATTTTTTCGTAACAGATTTCTTTTGAAAAAAGCTCGGGAGGATACTTGACAGGTAAGAATAAGCATGATATTCTATCAAAGGTGCTTTATCTACAGGTCTCTCGTTGGAGACGTGCTGACTGTCTATCAAAGCATAGTTGATATGAATGCAGAGGATGCATTATTTTTTATCGCAAAAAAAGAACCACCTGGATGTGTGGGACTATAAAGCGAATCAAGGAAGGAGGACAACTAGGGATGCCTACAATTAATCAATTAGTACGTAAACCTCGTAAATCCAAGGTTGAAAAATCAAATTCACCAGCATTGAACAAAGGATATAACAGTTTCAAGAAAGCTCAAACGAATGTTAACTCACCTCAAAAGCGTGGGGTAGCTACTCGTGTGGGAACTATGACACCGAAAAAACCGAACTCAGCTCTACGTAAATATGCGCGTGTTCGTTTGTCAAACTTGATTGAAGTGACAGCTTATATTCCAGGTATCGGACACAACTTACAAGAACACAGCGTGGTCTTGTTACGTGGTGGACGTGTAAAAGACTTACCAGGGGTACGTTACCATATCGTTCGTGGTGCATTGGATACTGCCGGTGTTAACGATCGTAAACAATCTCGTTCTAAATATGGTACAAAACGTCCTAAAGCTTAATCTTTAAGACAAACAGATCAAATGAATCTTATTTAAATCAGAACTGATATCTCGGAAGGAGGAGTTACGGATGCCTCGTAAAGGTCCTGTTGCAAAACGTGATGTTTTACCAGATCCTATTTATAACTCAAAATTAGTAACTCGTTTGATCAACCGTGTAATGGTTGATGGTAAACGCGGTGTTGCTGCAAATATTATCTACAATGCTTTTGGCATTATCAAAGAATCTACAGGAAATGATCCATTGGAAGTTTTCGAACAAGCAATGAAAAACATTATGCCTGTATTGGAAGTTAAAGCTCGCCGTGTCGGTGGTTCTAACTACCAAGTACCAGTAGAAGTACGTCCTGAACGTCGTACAACTCTAGGTCTTCGTTGGGTGGTAAACTACGCTCGTTTGCGTGGCGAACACACAATGGAAGAACGTCTTGCAAAAGAAATCATGGATGCAGCAAACAACACTGGTGCTTCTGTGAAAAAACGCGAAGACACACACAAAATGGCGGAAGCCAACCGCGCATTTGCTCACTATCGTTGGTAAGATCCTCACTGCTTTTTATTGGAAGGTACTGAGACAACCTTAGCTTAAGTTAAGTAAGAATGAGAGGGGAACAACCTAGAATGGCAAGAGAATTTTCGCTAGAAAAAACTCGTAATATCGGGATCATGGCCCACGTTGACGCTGGTAAAACAACGACAACTGAACGTATCCTTTATTACACAGGTAAAATCCATAAAATTGGAGAAACACATGAAGGTGCTTCTCAAATGGACTGGATGGAACAAGAACAAGAACGTGGGATCACAATCACTTCTGCTGCGACAACTGCGCAATGGAAAGAAAACCGCGTAAATATCATCGATACACCAGGACACGTGGACTTCACGATCGAAGTGCAACGTTCATTGCGTGTACTTGATGGTGCTGTAACTGTATTGGACTCACAATCAGGTGTAGAACCTCAAACAGAAACAGTTTGGCGTCAAGCGACAGACTACCGCGTACCACGTATCGTATTCTGTAACAAAATGGACAAAATTGGTGCAGACTTCTTATACTCTGTATCAACTTTACATGATCGTTTACAAGCAAATGCTCACCCAATCCAATTACCAATTGGTGCGGAAGATGACTTTACTGGTATTATCGACTTAGTAAAAATGAAAGCTGAAATCTACACAAATGACTTAGGAACTGAAATCCAAGAGACTGAAATTCCTGAAGAATACGTAGAATTAGCTGAAGAATGGCGCGAAAAATTAATCGAAGCTGTTGCGGATACTGACGAAGAACTAATGATGAAATTCTTGGACGGTGAAGAAATCACTGAAGAAGAATTGAAAGCTGGTATTCGTCAAGCAACATTGACTGTTGACTTTTTCCCTGTTCTTTGCGGATCTGCCTTTAAAAACAAAGGGGTTCAATTGATGTTGGATGCAGTCATCGACTACTTGCCTTCACCACTTGATGTTCCTGCGATCAAAGGGGTAAATCCTAAAACAGACGAAGAAACTGATCGTCCGGCTGACGATGAAGCACCATTTGCTTCATTAGCATTTAAAGTAATGACTGACCCATTCGTAGGTCGTTTGACATTCTTCCGTGTGTATTCAGGTATCTTGAACTCTGGATCATACGTATTGAATGCTTCAAAAGGCAAACGCGAACGTATCGGTCGTATCCTACAAATGCACGCCAACACTCGTGCTGAAATCCAAACAGTATACTCAGGCGATATCGCCGCTGCTGTTGGTTTGAAAGACACAACAACTGGGGACACGCTTTGTGATGAAAAAGCACCAGTAATCCTTGAATCAATCGAATTCCCAGAACCAGTTATCGAAGTCGCTGTTGAGCCTAAATCAAAAGCTGACCAAGATAAAATGGGGGTTGCTTTACAAAAACTTGCTGAAGAAGATCCATCATTCCGTGTGGAAACAAACGCTGAAACAGGCGAAACTGTTATCGCTGGTATGGGAGAACTTCACTTGGACGTCTTAGTTGACCGTATGCGTCGCGAATTTAAAGTTGAAGCAAACGTAGGTGCGCCTCAAGTTTCTTATCGTGAAACATTCCGTGCAGCAACACAAGCGGAAGGTAAATTTGTACGTCAGTCTGGTGGTAAAGGTCAATACGGTCACGTATGGGTCGAATTTACACCAAACGAAGAAGGTAAAGGCTTCGAATTCGAAAACGCGATTGTCGGTGGTGTGGTTCCTCGTGAATACATCCCAGCAGTTGAAAAAGGACTTGAAGACTCAATGGCGAACGGTGTCTTAGCCGGTTACCCATTAGTAGACATCAAAGCAAAACTTTATGATGGTTCATACCATGATGTCGATTCAAGTGAAACTGCCTTCCGTGTTGCAGCTTCTATGGCTTTACGTGCTGCAGCGAAGAAAGCAAACCCAGTAATTCTTGAACCAATGATGAAAGTAGTTATCACTGTACCAGAAGATTACTTAGGTGATGTTATGGGTCACGTAACTGCTCGTCGTGGACGCGTAGAAGGAATGGAAGCACACGGTAACTCACAAATCGTGAACGCAATCGTGCCATTAGCTGAAATGTTCGGTTACGCAACAACACTTCGTTCATCAACACAAGGTCGCGGTACGTTCATGATGACATTTGATCACTATGAAGATGTACCTAAATCTGTTCAAGAAGAAATCATCAAGAAAAACGGCGGCAAAGCTGAATAATTGATGGAAGTATAGGAAATTAAGTAAAAAGCTATATTTTTTTCTGAGTTTCGTGTACAATATTATCGATGATAAGGGATGGGGAGCTGCGGCTCCCTACCTATCAAATATAAAAAATAAACTGCATTTTTAGGAGGAACATTTTAAAATGGCAAAAGAAAAATTTGACCGTTCTAAACCCCACGTAAACATTGGTACGATCGGACACGTTGACCATGGTAAAACTACACTTACAGCTGCTATCACAACTGTATTATCTAAAAAAGGTTTGGCTCAAGCTTCAGCTTACGACCAAATCGATGGCGCTCCAGAAGAACGCGAACGCGGAATCACTATCTCAACTGCTCACGTTGAGTACGAAACTGAAGCACGTCACTATGCTCACGTTGACTGCCCAGGACACGCGGACTACGTTAAAAACATGATCACTGGTGCTGCTCAAATGGACGGCGCGATCTTAGTAGTATCTGCTGCTGATGGTCCTATGCCTCAAACACGTGAACACATCTTGTTATCACGTAACGTTGGTGTACCATACATCGTTGTTTTCTTAAACAAAATGGATATGGTTGATGACGAAGAATTACTAGAATTAGTTGAAATGGAAGTTCGTGACTTATTGTCAGAATATGACTTCCCAGGCGACGATGTTCCTGTAATCGCTGGTTCTGCTTTGAAAGCTCTTGAAGGCGATGCTTCATACGAAGAAAAAATCATGGAATTAATGGCTGCAGTTGACGAATACGTTCCAACTCCAGAACGTGACACTGACAAACCATTCATGATGCCAGTCGAAGACGTATTCTCAATCACTGGACGTGGTACTGTTGCTACAGGCCGTGTTGAACGTGGACAAGTTCGCGTTGGTGACGAAGTTGAAATCGTTGGTATTGCTGAAGAAACTGCTAAAACAACTGTAACTGGTGTTGAAATGTTCCGTAAATTGTTAGACTATGCTGAAGCAGGGGATAACATTGGTGCATTGCTACGTGGTGTTGCTCGTGAAGACATCCAACGTGGACAAGTATTGGCTAAAGCTGGTACAATCACACCTCATACAAAATTTAAAGCTGAAGTTTACGTTTTAACAAAAGAAGAAGGTGGACGTCATACACCATTCTTCACTAACTACCGTCCTCAGTTCTACTTCCGTACAACTGACGTAACTGGTGTTGTTGAATTACCAGAAGGAACTGAAATGGTTATGCCTGGTGATAACGTAACAATCGACGTTGAATTGATCCACCCAATCGCTATCGAAGACGGAACTCGTTTCTCAATTCGTGAAGGCGGACGTACTGTTGGTTCAGGCGTTGTAACTTCAATCCAAGCTTAATTTGATTGATCGAAGAGCAAAAGCGTACGCGCTTTTGCTCTTTTTTTTTCGACTCTTGTAGAAAAAAAGCCGCTCTCTCTAGCGTTGATGAATCCGTTACGGTTCATCGAAGCTAAAGAGAGCGGTGCTTTTTATTTTATTAGTTTTTGCTTCTTCAAGAAGGCGTCAAATCCTTGGTCAGGGCGATTGCTGTAAAACCCAGCAAATTTTTCTGACCATGGTTTGGTCTCACGGGCTTCTCCAAAAGCAGTCATCGTTTGATCGTAGGCTTCGATCGCATCATAAGAATAGTCCTGGTAGTGGTTGTAATGAATGACCGCTTCTTCTGGCAAGCGAGGTTTGACCTTCATTTCTACGATTGGTTTACCGATGCTCAAGCCAGCCACAGGATAGACGTATTCCGGTAAGTGCAGCAATTCAGCGATTTTGGCGCTGTCTTTGCGGACACTGCCAGAAATGACGGTGCCTAAGCCCAGTGATTCAGCAGCGATCGCACCAGATTGCAAAGCGATGCTGGCATCAGTGGTGGCGATCAATAATGGCTGATAGCCCTCATCGATTGGATAGGGGGTCTGTTTTTTGTCAGCAACTTTTTTGGTTCGGTTTAAATCTGCGAGAAACAGCAGAAAGAGCGAACTTGCTGCGATATGAGGATTGCCAGGATTCCATTCGACCATTTGCTGGCGGATCTGCGGGTCGTCGATCACTAAGATCGAATAGGCTTGCCCGTTCATCCAGCTAGGTGCTTGACGAGCCGCAGTCAAAATCGCGGTTACTTGCTCTTGGCTCAAGCGATAGTCAGGGTCAAATTGTCGGTAAGTGCGGTGGTTGTGCAAAAGCTCAATGGTTTCGTTCATAGGTTTGCTCCTTTAACTGTTGGGTGATTTTTGTGAATTGTTCTTGAAATCGTGGTAAATCATCTTTGGCTAAGCGGGTATAGTTCAAACGCAAGCCATTCGTATCGTCACTGAAAAGAAAAGCAGGTGCTACTAAGCAATCGTTCGCCAAAAAGAGCGACCAATCTTTGCGGGTCAATGTGCGATGACGCCAAGTCAACCACAGGTAAAGACCGCCTTTCGTCGGCTGCCATTGCCAATCCTCCTGAAATGCCAGCAAGAGTTGATGTAGGTCTTGCTGGCGCTGGGCCATTTCTGCAAGCAGTGTCCGCTGCTGCTGGTGGTAATCAGAGGAGCGTAAGGCGATGTTGGCAAGGACTTGCGGGAAGATCGTGGTATCGATCGCCATCCGTTTTTTCGCTTGGGCAAATTGGTCGGCTAACGCTTCTGGCACCAAAAGCCAACCAATTTTGATTGATGACCCAAGTAATTTTGAAAGCGAGCCTAAATAAATGACAGTTTCGGGAGCCATGGATTTTAGCTTGGACGGCACTTCATCAAAAGCCAACTCACTAAAAACATCATCCTCAATGATCGGTACTTGGTAGGTCTGGCAAAGGCGGATGATCGCTTGACGCCGATGCTCACTCATAGTATGCCCCGTTGGGTTTTGGAAGGTGGGGTTAAGATAGACGAATTTGATCTTCTTTTCCTTCAGCACTTTCTCCAACGCGGCGGGTCGCATCCCTTCGCTATCTTGTTTGATCCCAATCAACTGGACATTCATCGTGGAAAACAAGGGGAGAGAGAACAAGAAAGAAGGGTCCTCTGTCGCGATACAGTCCCCCGCTTGCAGCAGCACTTGCATTAGTAACGTAATTCCTTGCGTCGAACCGGCAGTAATTACTAGTTTTTGACCGCTAGTGGGCAAATTGAAGGAATCCGCAAGGTGCTGCAATAAAATTTCTTGCAGAGGCTCGTAACCAGTTGGCAAAATTTTGGTGCTTTCTTTGCGAATCTCTTCCCAGGTAAAGGCAGGAAACGTGAAGTCGGGGATCAGATCGGCAGGTAGATCACCTGTATACAGATCCAGCACATCTTTTTCAGCACGTAAATGTTGGATTTGTTGAAGGTAAGGGTCTTGCTGCAAGTAAGGGCTGCTTAAAGACGAGCGTAAATAAGAAAGTGGGGTTTGGCGGTTCCCCCAGCGGCCTTCTAATACTCGAGAACCACTGCCTTGTTTTCGTTCGATCCATCCTAAGCTCTTCAATTCATCTAACGCTTTGACGACGGTGGAACGATTGACGTCAAAAGTCTGGGCCAAGCTGCGCTCTGGTGGTAAACGATCCCCAGGCCCATAGGTTCCTGCTTGGATCTCTTCAATAAAATGGGTCACGATCTGCTGGTAAATCGGTTGTTTCTTTTGTTTGTCAATACTTGATGAAGCCATCCTGCACCACCTTTTTCAATTGGATGGTTTAAAAATAAGCCAAATGGCTCTTTTCGTCAAGGGGAAGATTGACTATACTTAGCAAAAAGCACAAGGAGATGAAGAAGATGGAAAAAGTCATATCAATTGCCGGGTCCGATTCAACCGGTGGTGCCGGTATCGAAGCAGATTTAAAAACGTTTCAGGAGTATGGTGTCTTTGGTTTTGCTACGATCGCTTCGATCGTCACGATGGATCCACAAGCGGGTTGGAGCCATGAAGTAACAGCAATGGAACCAGCGCTTGTCGAAAAACAATTGATCTCCGCCTTTGCAGGTGATCCGATGGATGCCCTTAAAACGGGGATGTTAGGCAATGAAGACAATATTGTCCAAGCTGCGCAGATGATCCAACAGCAGCAAGTCAAAAATGTGGTGATCGATCCTGTCATTGCTTGCAAAGGGACTGCAGAAATCTTACAGCCAAAAAGCGTCGATGCCATCATCACGCATTTGTTGCCTTTAGCAGATGTTGTCACCCCTAATTTAGTAGAAGCGGGGATTCTTTCGGGTTTGGGGGACTTGACGAGTGTGGAAGCCATGAAGCAAGCTGCTGAAAAAATCCATCAATTAGGTGCTAAATACGTCGTGATCAAAGGCGGTCATCGATTGCCAGGAGCAAAAGCCATCGACCTTGTTTATGATGGAGAATCCTTCCTCCTGTTGGAAAGTGACAAAATCGCTACCGATTTTAATCATGGGGCAGGCTGCACCTTTTCAGCGGCAATCGCTGCCGGTCTTGCAAAAGGCAAACCCGTCGAGGAAAGTGTTCGCTTAGCGAAAGCCTTTGTCACAGCGGCGATCAAAGAAGGAGTGGTCATCAATCCTTATGTGGGCCATGTGTGGCATGGTGCCTATACCCACGCCCAAAGCCGTATGAATGAGGAAGCGCCGCAATAGCAGGTTTTCTTCTATATAAATAGGAAATGAAGAAGCGGTCAACGCTTCTTTTTTTGTGTTACGAAACCAAAAGAAAATTTTCTGAAAGAAATGCAAAAGAATCCCGGTTTTTCCATAAAAAAAGCTTGCAATCAATGTTTATCCGTAATATAATCATAAAGGTGCTGTTTACGTAAATACGTAAGTCACACTGGCAGCAAAGAAATTTTCTGCCGGCTACGAAACGAGAGGTTGCGACACGCCCGGACGCTTTGCCATGGACGAGCGTGACGGAAAATTTTCGTGGAGCTATGTCTACTTTTCAAAATAGGCGAAGGAGGGAAAACAATGGCAAAACAAAAAATTCGTATCCGTTTAAAAGCGTATGAACATCGTATTTTAGATCAATCAGCGGATAAAATCGTAGAAACTGCAAAGAGAACTGGAGCTGGCGTATCTGGTCCAATTCCATTACCAACTGAACGCAGCTTGTACACGATCATCCGTGCGACGCACAAATACAAAGATTCACGCGAACAATTCGAAATGCGTACACACAAACGTCTAATCGACATTGTGAATCCAACACCAAAAACTGTTGATGCTTTAATGAAGCTAGACTTGCCAAGCGGTGTTAATATCGAAATCAAACTATAATAATTAAGATGGAGGTGTAATCATGACCAAAGGAATCTTAGGGAAAAAAGTGGGAATGACTCAAATCTTCACTGAATCTGGCGAATTGATTCCAGTAACTGTAGTAGAAGCTACACCAAACGTAGTGCTACAAGTGAAAACAATCGAAAATGACGGCTACGAAGCAATTCAAGTCGGCTACCAAGATATGCGTGAAGTTTTGTCTAACAAACCTGCGAAAGGTCATGTTGCAAAAGCAAACACGGCTCCTAAGCGCTTCATTCGCGAATTCAAGAATGTAGAGCTAGAGGGCTTAGAAGTAGGATCAGAAATCAAAGTTGATATTTTTGAAGCAGGAGACATCATCGATGTAACCGGCACTTCGAAAGGTAAAGGATTCCAAGGCGTTATCAAACGTCACGGACAAAGCCGCGGACCAATGGCTCACGGTTCTCGTTACCACCGTCGTCCTGGATCAATGGGTCCAGTTGCACCTAACCGTGTATTCAAAAACAAACGTCTTGCTGGACGTATGGGCGGAAATCGCATCACGATCCAAAACTTGGAAATCGTACGCGTAGACGCAGAACGCAACGTTATCTTGATCAAAGGTAATGTACCTGGCGCGAAAAAATCATTGATTACAATCAAATCAGCTGTGAAAGCTAAATAAGTAGATAGGAAGAAAGGAGGAACTAAGGAATGCCGAATGTAGCATTATTCAAACAAGATGGAAGCCAAAATGGCGAAATTACATTGAACGAAGAAATCTTCGGAATCGAACCAAATGAATCAGTTGTCTATGATGCAATCATCATGCAACGCGCTTCATTAAGACAAGGAACACACGCTGTGAAAAACCGCAGTGCCGTTCGTGGCGGTGGCCGTAAACCATGGCGCCAAAAAGGAACTGGACGTGCCCGTCAAGGTTCAATCCGTTCACCACAATGGCGTGGAGGTGGCGTAGTCTTCGGACCAACACCACGTTCATACAGCTACAAACTTCCTAAAAAAGTTCGTCGCTTAGCAATGAAATCTGTATTGTCAGAAAAAGTTGCTTCAAATAACTTGGTAGCAGTAGAAGGATTAAGCTTTGATGCTCCAAAAACAAAAGAATTCAAACAAGTTTTAGCTAACTTGACAATTGACTCTAAAGTATTGGTAGTTTTAGAATCTGAAAACGACTTTGCCGCTTTATCTGCGCGCAACTTGCCAAAAGTTTCTGTAGTTACTGCTGATAACATTAGTGTTTTAGACATCGTTTCTAACGACAAAATGTTAGTGACACAAACTGCTCTTACTCAGATCGAGGAGGTGCTTGCATAATGAACTTACTAGACGTTATTAAACGCCCAGTGATCACTGAAAAATCAATGCTTGCCATGGATGACAAGAAATACACTTTTGAAGTGGACACAAAAGCTAACAAAACTTTAGTAAAACAAGCTGTAGAAGCTGCCTTTGACGGAGTGAAAGTGGCAAACGTGAACATCATCAACGTTCGTCCGAAATTCAAACGCATGGGTAAATATGCAGGATATACAAAAAAACGTCGCAAAGCTGTTGTGACTTTAACTGAAGATTCTAAAGAAATCCAAATTTTCGAAGCTGCTGAATAAGCAACTCACGCATAAACTTTACATGGGAGGGAAAAAGACGTGGCGATTAAAAAGTACAAACCTACCACGAACGGCCGTCGTAATATGACAAGTTCTGATTTCGCTGAAATCACAACTTCAACACCAGAAAAAACATTGTTAGCTCCTTTGAAAAACAATGCTGGTCGTAACAACAACGGACGTATCACGGTTCGTCATCAAGGTGGCGGTCACAAACGTCAATACCGTTTGATCGATTTCAAACGTAACAAAGACAACGTCGTTGCTACGGTTAAAACGATTGAATATGATCCAAACCGTTCTGCTAACATTGCGTTAGTACATTACGAGGATGGAGTAAAAGCATACATCTTAGCACCTAAAGGATTAGAAGTTGGCATGACTGTCGTTTCTGGTCCAGATGCAGATATTAAAGTAGGGAATGCATTACCACTAGAAAATATTCCAGTCGGTACTGTTATCCACAACATCGAAATGAAACCTGGTAAAGGTGGACAATTGATTCGTTCAGCTGGAACAAGTGCTCAAGTACTTGGTAAAGAAGGCAAATACGTATTGATCCGCTTGAACTCTGGTGAAGTACGGATGATCTTAGCATCATGTCGTGCAACAATCGGTTCTGTTGGTAATGAACAACACGAATTGATCAACATCGGTAAAGCCGGTCGTTCTCGTTGGATGCGCAAACGCCCAACTGTACGTGGTAGCGTAATGAACCCTAATGATCACCCACACGGTGGTGGTGAAGGTAAAGCACCAATCGGACGTAAAGCACCAGTTTCTCCTTGGGGACAACCTGCACTTGGTTACAAAACACGTAACAAAAAAGCAAAATCAGACAAACTTATCGTTCGTCGTCGTAAAACTAAGTAATATACTTGACCGTGTGTCGCACATTTTGAGAGGAGGTACACCATGGGTCGTAGTTTGAAAAAAGGACCTTTTGTCGATGACCATTTGATGAAAAAGGTCGAAGCACAAGAAGGCGCTGAAAAGAAAAAAGTGATCAAAACTTGGTCACGTCGTTCTACAATTTTCCCTAATTTTATCGGATTTACAATTGCTGTGTATGATGGACGGAAACATGTACCAGTTTACATCCAAGAAGACATGGTAGGACACAAATTAGGTGAATTTGCACCAACAAGAACTTATCGCGGACATGCTGCCGATGATAAGAAAACAAGACGCTAATTTTGAGGGGAGGATATCCAAAAATGGCAGAACAAATCACATCAGCGAAAGCAACTGCTAAAACAGTCCGCGTTTCTCCTCGTAAATCTCGTCTAGTTATTGACTTAATCAGAGGGAAAAGCGTTGCTGAAGCAATCGCGATCTTAAAGTTCACACCAAATAAAGCAGCTGGAATCATCGAGAAAGTCTTGATGTCAGCTATTGCCAATGCAGAAAATAATTTTGACTTAGATGTTGAAAACTTGATTGTTTCTGAAGCATTCGTAAACGAAGGACCAACGATGAAACGTTTCCGTCCACGTGCGAAAGGTTCAGCTTCACCGATCAACAAACGTACAAGTCATATTACTGTAGTCGTATCAGAAAAATAAGGAGGGACAATCAGTGGGTCAAAAAGTACATCCAATTGGAATGCGTGTAGGCATCATCCGTGACTGGGATGCTAAATGGTATGCTGAAAAAGAGTATGCTGAATTTCTACATGAAGATTTGAAAATCCGTAAATTTATCGCATCTAAACTTGCTGATGCCGCTGTGTCTACAGTTGAGATCGAGCGTGCAGCAAACCGCGTGAATATTTCAATCCACACAGCTAAACCAGGTATGGTTATCGGTAAAGGCGGATCTGAAGTCGAAAACCTAAGAAAAGAATTAAATAGCCTAACTGGCAAACGAGTTCACATCAACATCGTTGAAATCAAAAAACCAGATTTAGATGCTAAATTAGTAGGCGAAGGAATCGCACGTCAATTAGAAAACCGTGTTGCTTTCCGTCGTGCGCAAAAACAAGCGATCCAACGCACAATGCGTTCTGGCGCTAAAGGAATCAAAACACAAGTTTCTGGCCGTCTAAATGGTGCGGATATCGCTCGTTCAGAAGGTTACTCAGAAGGAACCGTTCCACTTCATACATTACGTGCGGACATTGATTACGCATGGGAAGAAGCAGATACAACATACGGAAAACTAGGAGTTAAAGTGTGGATTTATCGTGGAGAAGTTCTTCCAACTAAAAAGAACACTGAGAAAGGAGGGAAATAAACATGTTAGTACCTAAACGTGTAAAACACCGTCGTGAGTTCCGCGGAAAAATGCGTGGCGAAGCGAAAGGCGGAAAAGAAGTAGCATTCGGTGAATACGGCTTACAAGCTGTTGAATCACACTGGATCACAAACCGTCAAATCGAAGCTGCCCGTATCGCAATGACTCGTTATATGAAACGTGGCGGGAAAGTATGGATCAAAATTTTCCCTCACAAATCTTATACTGCCAAAGCTATCGGGGTACGTATGGGTTCTGGTAAAGGGGCTCCTGAAGGATGGGTATCACCAGTTAAACGTGGTAAAATCATGTTTGAAATTGCCGGTGTACCTGAAGAAGTTGCGCGCGAAGCGCTACGTCTTGCTTCTCACAAATTACCAGTGAAAACGAAGATCGTAAAACGTGAGGAAATGGGTGGTGAATCGAATGAAGGTTAAAGAAATCAGAGAATTAACCACTGCCGAAATGCTAGATCAAGAAAAACAATTGAAAGAAGAATTGTTCAATCTTAGATTCCAATTAGCAACAGGTCAATTAGAAAACACTGCACGTATCAAAGAAGTACGTAAATCGATTGCACGCATTAAAACAGTATTGCGTGAACAAGCTAAGTAATAGTGGAAGGAGGCCATTTAGCGTATGACTGAAGAAAGAAATCAACGCAAAGTTTACCAAGGTCGCGTGGTATCAGACAAAATGGATAAAACTATCACTGTTGTCGTTGAAACAAAGAAAAACCACCCTATCTACGGCAAACGTCTGAACTATTCTAAGAAATACAAAGCACACGATGAAAACAACGAAGCAAAAGTTGGCGATATCGTGAAAATTATGGAAACTCGTCCATTATCAGCTACGAAACGTTTCCGTCTAGTAGAGATTGTTGAAAAGGCAGTGATTATCTAATCACACGAGATTTTCCTATATAGATTGTGAATTGCAAAATCTGAAAGGAGGATACACATCGTGATCCAAGCAGAAAGCCGATTAAGAGTGGCGGACAACTCAGGTGCCCGTGAAATTCTAACGATCAAAGTCCTTGGCGGATCTGGTCGTAAAACTGCCAATATTGGTGACGTGATTGTTGCTACGGTTAAACAAGCAACGCCAGGTGGGGTTGTCAAAAAAGGTGACGTCGTTAAAGCCGTTATCGTTCGTACTAAATCAGGAGCTCGTCGTACAGACGGTTCATACATCAAATTCGATGAAAATGCTGCGGTTATTATCCGTGACGATAAGAGCCCTCGTGGAACTCGTATCTTTGGCCCAGTTGCCCGCGAATTGCGTGAAGGCAACTTTATGAAGATCGTTTCCCTAGCACCAGAAGTATTGTAATAGTGATTCTTATCTAAAGGAGGTGCGAAACAAACATGTTTGTTAAAAAAGGCGATAAAGTTAAAGTTATCACTGGTAAAGACAAAAACAAAGAAGGCGTTGTGCTAGCAGCGTTTCCTAAAAAAGACAAAGTCGTTGTTGAAGGTGTCAATGTTGTCAAAAAACACCAAAAACCTTCTCAAACTGCTCCTCAAGGCGGAATCGTTGAAATGGAAGCACCAATTCATGTTTCTAACGTGATGGTGGTTGATCCATCGAACGGTGAAGCTACGCGTGTCGGTTACAAAGAAGTTGACGGCAAAAAAGTCCGCGTTTCTAAGAAAACCGGAGAAGTTCTTGATAAATAATCTGATGAAGGAAGGAGGGGCTAACAGATGAACCGCCTTAAAGAAAAATATTCAAAAGAAGTTGTCCCATCATTAATGGACAAATTTAACTACAGCTCAATCATGGAAGCACCAAAAGTTGATAAAATCGTTATCAACATGGGTGTCGGTGACGCTGTTTCTAATGCTAAAAACTTAGACAAAGCTGTTGAAGAATTACAATTGATCTCAGGTCAAAAACCATTGATAACAAAAGCGAAAAAATCTATCGCAGGATTCCGTTTACGTGAAGGAATGCCAATCGGTGCGAAAGTAACACTACGCGGCGAAAGAATGTATGAATTCTTAGATAAACTAGTAAGTGTGTCATTGCCACGTGTCCGTGACTTCCACGGTGTGAGCAAAAAAGCGTTCGACGGACGCGGAAACTACACTTTAGGTATCAAAGAACAATTGATTTTCCCTGAAGTAGATTATGATTTGATCGACAAAGTACGTGGTATGGATATCGTGATTGTAACAACAGCAAACACAGATGAAGAATCTCGTGAATTGTTGACACAATTAGGCATGCCATTCCAAAAATAAAAAAAGGAGGCGAACTACGTGGCTAAAAAATCAATGATTGCTAAAAACAAACGCCCTGCTAAATTCTCAACGCAAGAATACACTCGTTGTGAACGTTGCGGACGTCCACATTCAGTTTATCGTAAATTTCATCTTTGCCGTATTTGCTTCCGCGAACTTGCCTATAAAGGACAAATTCCCGGCGTGAAGAAAGCTAGCTGGTAAACTATACTCGCATAAAGGAGGTAAATTATCCCATGGTCATGACAGATCCAATTGCAGATTTTCTAACGCGCGTGCGTAACGCAAACATGGTTAAACACGAAAGCCTAGAAGTACCTGCTTCAAAAATCAAACGTGATATCGCTGAAATCTTGAAACGTGAAGGTTTCGTTCGCGATGTTGAATACATTGAAGATGACAAACAAGGCGTGATCCGCGTATTTCTTAAATACGGTAAAAACGGTGAACGTGTTATCACAAACTTAAAACGTATCTCTAAACCAGGCTTGCGTGCTTATGTCAAAGCTGACGAAGTACCAAAAGTATTGAATGGTCTAGGAATCGCGATTATCTCAACTTCTGACGGTGTAATCACTGACAAAGAAGCTAGAGCAAAAAATGTTGGCGGCGAAGTAGTCGCTTATGTATGGTAATTTAAAATATTACACAAGGAGGTGCCTCTAAGTGAGTCGTATCGGTAATAAGATCGTCGTTCTTCCTGCTGGTGTTGAAATCAAGCAAAACGGAAACGACATTACAGTTAAAGGACCTAAAGGTGAATTAACACGTACTTTCTCTTCTGATATCACAATGAATATCGAAGGAAACGAAGTAACATTCACTCGTCCAAATGATAGTAAAGAAATGAAAACTATCCACGGAACTACCCGTGCAAACTTCAACAACATGGTTGTTGGTGTTTCTGAAGGTTTCCAAAAAGCGTTAGAATTAATCGGGGTTGGGTACCGTGCTCAATTACAAGGAAAAAAACTTGTATTGAACGTTGGTTACTCTCATCCAGTTGAAATCGAAGCGCCAGCTGGAATCGAAATCGAAGTTCCTTCAAACACTTCTGTGATCGTTAAAGGATCAGATAAAGAAGTCGTTGGCGAATTGGCTGCCAATATCCGTGGCGTTCGTCCTCCAGAACCTTACAAAGGCAAAGGAATTCGTTATGTTGGCGAATTTGTACGCCGTAAAGAAGGTAAAACTGGTAAATAGTCGTAATTCTTTACGACTAGCAGCTTAGGCTAGCAAAATTAAAAGAGGTGACAAATTGTGATTACAAAACCAGATAAAAACAAGACACGTCAGAAAAGACATCGTCGTGTACGTAACAAAATCTCTGGTACTGCTGAGTGCCCACGCTTAAACGTGTTCCGTTCGAACAAAAACATCTACGCACAAGTAATTGATGACGTAGCGGGTGTGACGCTAGCAAGTGCCTCTGCCTTAGACAAAGAAGTTTCAGGTGCAACAAAAACTGAACAAGCACAAGCTGTCGGTAAATTAGTCGCAGAACGTGCAGCAGCAAAAGGTATTAAAGTAGTAGTCTTTGACCGTGGTGGATACCTTTACCATGGCCGTGTAGCAGCTTTAGCTGAAGCAGCTCGCGAAAATGGACTGGAATTTTAAGAGAAGGAGGAACACCATTCATGGTTTATATTGATCCAAAACATTTGGAATTAGAAGACCGCGTTGTTGCGATCAACCGTGTAACTAAAGTTGTTAAAGGTGGACGTCGTCTACGTTTTGCTGCATTAGTTGTTGTCGGTGACAAAAACGGACACGTAGGTTTCGGTACTGGTAAAGCACAAGAAGTACCAGAAGCAATCCGTAAAGCAATCGAAGACGCGAAGAAAAACTTGGTGGAAGTACCAATGGTTGGTTCTACAATCCCTCACGAAGTTATCGGTGTATTCGGCGGCGGACGCATCCTTATGAAACCTGCTGTAGAAGGTTCTGGGGTAGCTGCTGGTGGACCAGTTCGTGCCGTATTGGAATTAGCTGGGGTAGCTGATATCACATCTAAATCTTTAGGTTCTAACACACCAATCAACGTTGTTCGCGCAACAGTTGAAGGTTTAAAACAATTAAAACGCGCTGAAGAAGTGGCAGCACTTCGCGGCAAATCAGTAGAAGAATTAATCGGTTAAGGAGGACACTATAATGGCTGAATTGAAAATTACTTTAAAACGCAGTATTATCGGACGTCCCCAAAACCAACGTGATACTGTAAAAGCGTTAGGTCTTACAAAGTTGAACTCAACAGTTGTAAAACCTGCTAATGATGCAATCAAAGGCATGGTTAACACTGTTTCTCACTTAGTGGACGTTGAAGAGGTCTAAGGATCAGCAGATCTAGTTTGATTAAGGAGGTGCCAAACCTATGAAACTTCATGAATTAAAACCATCAGAAGGCTCACGCCAAGTACGTAACCGTGTCGGTCGAGGAACTTCATCTGGTAACGGTAAAACAGCTGGACGTGGACAAAAAGGTCAAAAAGCTCGTTCAGGCGGCGGAGTACGTCTAGGATTCGAAGGTGGACAAACACCATTGTTCCGTCGTTTACCAAAACGTGGCTTTACAAATGTGAACCGCAAAGAATATGCAGTCATCAATCTTGATGTCTTGAACCGCTTTGAAGACGGTGCTGAAGTAACACCTGTTGCTTTACACGAAGCTGGAATCGTCAAAGACGAAAAAGCTGGAATCAAAGTATTAGCTAACGGAGAATTAACGAAGAAATTGACTGTGAAAGCAGCTAAATTCTCAAAAGCAGCTGAAGAAGCAATCGTTGCTGCTGGTGGATCAATCGAGGTGATCTAATGATCAGACTATTGAAGGATGCCTTTAAGGTTAAGGATATTAGATCCAGAATATTGTTCACCGTCTTAATCTTGTTTGTCTTTCGTCTGGGAACACATATTACTGTGCCAGGCGTAGACGCAAGTCGCCTAAATACCATCGCGGATCTACCATTTTTAAACATGTTGAACTTGGTAAGTGGTGGCGCCATGCAACAATTTTCGATTTTCTCGATGGGGGTTTCCCCTTACATCACTGCCTCAATTGTCATTCAGTTGTTGCAGATGGATATCGTTCCTAAATTTGTTGAATGGTCGAAGCAAGGTGAAGTGGGTCGTAAGAAATTAAATCAGGCAACACGTTACTTGACGTTGGTATTGGGCTTTGTCCAATCCATGACATTAACGGCTGGATTTAACTATTACACTCAACTCGGGTTTGTAAACAATCCTAATATGGCAACCTATATCGTGATCGGTCTGATTTTAACAGCCGGAACGATGTTAGTCACTTGGTTAGGAGAGCAGATCACCGAGCGTGGTATCGGAAACGGTGTGTCAATGATCATCTTTGCAGGGATCATTTCACGCTTACCAGCAAGCATCAAAGAATTGATTGAAGATTACTTCATTAACGTGGAACAATCGGATATCTGGCTAAATGCTATCTTTATGGCGCTGCTTGTGATCGCTGTGTTGATCGTCATTACTTTAGTAACGTATGTTCAACAAGCAGAACGCAAGATTCCGATCCAATATACAAAACGGGTAGCAGGAGCGCCTACCAGCAGTTACCTTCCTTTGAAAGTAAATGCTGCCGGGGTTATCCCAGTTATCTTTGCCAGTTCTTTTATTACAACACCAAATGCGATCATTCAAGCATTAGGTAGTTCATATAAAGGAGAAACTTGGTACGAAGTGGTGCAAACGATCTTTAGTTACAACACTGTACCGGGTGCGATCATCTATACTGTCTTGATCGTTGCGTTTACCTTCTTCTACGCATTTGTTCAAGTGAACCCTGAGAAATTAGCGGAAAACTTGCAAAAACAAGGAAGTTACATTCCGAGTGTGCGTCCTGGTAAAGGAACCGAAGAATATGTATCACGTTTGTTGATGCGATTAAGCACGGTTGGATCGATCTTTTTAGGATTGGTTGCTTTACTTCCAATCATCGCTCAGATGGCTTGGAATCTACCGCAATCGATCGGACTAGGTGGAACGAGTCTATTGATCATTATCGGTGTGGCACTTGATACTGCTAAGCAGTTAGAAGGGCTTATGCTGAAACGGAAATATACTGGTTTCATCAATTAAAGTTATTGAAGTGTTGAGGATTTCCTCAACACTATTCAAAAACTTACAGGAGGAATTAGAATGAACTTCATTTTAATGGGATTACCTGGTGCTGGAAAAGGTACTCAGGCAGAACGTATCGTTGCTGAATACGGTCTTCCTCATATTTCAACAGGCGATATGTTTCGGGCTGCGATGGCGAACGAAACAGAACTAGGCCTTAAAGCAAAATCATACATGGATCAAGGCGCATTAGTTCCTGATGAGGTTACAAATGGGATCGTTAAAGAACGTTTAGCTGAACCTGATACCGAGAAAGGTTTCTTATTAGATGGTTTTCCTCGTACATTGGATCAAGCAAAAGCGTTAGATGAGATGCTAGCTGACCTTAACAAAAAACTTGATGCCGTTATTGATATTCATGTTCCTGAAGAAGTTCTTGTAGAACGTTTAGCCGGCCGCTTCATGTGCCGCAATTGTGGGGCAACTTATCATAAATTGTTCAATCCTCCAAAAGAGGAAGGAACATGTGATCGTTGTGGAAGTCATGACTTCTACCAGCGTGAAGATGATAAGCCTGAGACGGTCAAAAATCGTCTAGCTGTCAATATCAAAAGCAGTGAACCAATTTTGACTTATTACAAAGACAAAGGGTTATTGCAATCGATTGATGGGGATCGCGACATCGACGCTGTATTCGAAGATGTTCAAAAGATCATTGACTAATCATAGATTGCCCGAGTCCAACTTGCAGCTTAAAACTTTCTCTTGAAATCTTTGACAGGATATGATAGAATATGTCAGTCCGACTTCTACTTTTTATTGAGTAGGAGCATAGTTTGAGAATATCAGGTGGGAACCGAGTTTCCGCCATTTTATCGTGTGAAAATCACAAGTACAAGGAGGTACTGTGCGTGGCAAAAGAAGATATGATTGAAGTCGAAGGTACAGTCGTCGAAACTTTGCCGAATGCAATGTTTAAAGTAGAATTGGAAAACGGACACCAAGTTCTAGCGACCGTTTCTGGTAAGATCCGGATGCACTACATTCGTATTTTACCTGGAGACAAAGTGACGGTGGAATTATCCCCGTATGATCTGAACCGTGGCCGCATTACTTATCGCTTTAAATAATTGTACTCCGTAAAACCACAGGAGGTATTATCATGAAAGTAAGACCATCAGTAAAACCAATGTGCGAACATTGTAAAGTAATTCGTCGTAAAGGACGCGTTATGGTGATTTGCCCAGCAAATCCAAAACATAAACAACGTCAAGGATAATCGGAGGTGTAACAAATATGGCTCGTATTGCAGGAGTAGATATTCCTCGTGATAAACGTGTGGTCGTTTCACTTACTTATATCTATGGTATTGGTAACACGACTGCAAAACAAATTTTAGCTGACGCTGGCGTGTCTGAAGAAGTTCGTGTTCGTGATTTAACGAATGAACAAACAGATGCTATCCGTGCAGAAGTTGATAAATTAAAAGTTGAAGGTGACCTTCGTCGTGAAGTGAACTTAAACATCAAACGATTGATGGAAATCGGTTCTTACCGTGGGATCCGTCATCGCCGTGGATTGCCAGTTCGTGGACAAAACACGAAAAACAATGCACGTACTCGTAAAGGCCCGTCTAAAACAGTCGCAGGCAAGAAAAAATAATTCCTAAGTGAAGGAGGTTAAAACTTCATGGCAGCAAAAAAAGTGAGTCGTAAACGCCGTGTGAAAAAGAATATTGAAGCGGGTATTGCACATATTCACTCAACATTCAATAATACAATCGTAATGATCACTGATACTCATGGTAATGCATTAGCATGGTCATCAGCTGGTTCATTAGGTTTCAAAGGAAGCAAAAAATCTACTCCTTTTGCCGCTCAAATGGCAGCAGAAACAGCTACCAAAGCAGCAATGGAACACGGATTAAGAACTGTTGAAGTAACAGTTAAAGGACCTGGTTCTGGACGTGAAGCAGCAATTCGTTCATTACAAGCAGCAGGTTTGGAAGTGAGTGCGATCCGTGACGTGACTCCAGTCCCTCATAATGGATGCCGCCCTCCAAAACGCCGTCGTGTTTAATGAGTGCTGCTCATTTTGAGTGTAACAAAAACGTCATTGAACAAGACACTTTTCGTTTTGAAAGGGGTAATAGATAAGAATGATTGAATTCGAAAAACCAAGAATCGCAAAGATTGATGAAGACAAAGATTATGGCAAGTTCATCGTGGAACCTCTTGAAAGAGGCTACGGAACTACACTAGGAAATTCCCTACGTCGTATTTTATTATCTTCTTTACCTGGTGCGGCAATCACCAATATTCAAATCGATGGAGTTTTACACGAATTCTCAACTGTTAAGGGTGTTCGGGAAGACGTTGCTCAAATCATCTTGAATATTAAAGGTCTTGCATTGAAAATGTACGGGGATGAAGAAAAGACCCTTGAAATTGATATTTCAGGACCTGCTACAGTAACTGCTGGCGATATCATCGTTGATAGTGATGTAGAAATCCTTAACAAAGATATGTATATCTGTACCGTTTCTGAAGGTGCTACGTTCCATGCTCGCTTAACAGTGAAACCTGGCCGCGGCTACGTTCAAGCGGACGAAAACAAAAAAGAAGACATGCCAATCGGTGTTCTTCCAGTCGATTCAATCTATACACCAGTACGTCGTGTCAACTACCAAGTAGAAAACACACGTGTCGGTCGTCGGGATGATTTCGACAAATTAACGATGGAAATATGGACTGATGGCTCAATCGAACCATTGGAAGCAATGAGTTTGTCTGCGAAGATCATGACTGAACATTTAGACATCTTTGTTAACCTAACGGATGAAGCGAAAAACGCTGAAATCATGGTTGAAAAAGAAGAAACACAAAAAGAAAAAATGTTGGAAATGACCATCGAAGAATTAGACTTATCTGTTCGTTCATACAACTGTCTAAAACGTGCAGGAATCAATACTGTACAAGAATTGACAAACAAATCTGAACCAGAAATGATCAAAGTAAGAAACTTAGGCCGTAAATCTCTTGAAGAGGTCAAAGTGAAATTACATGATTTAGGTTTAGGACTACGTAAAGACGATTAAACCGTTTTCGATTACGTTAGTTCGGTTCGTCTGACCGATACAACATTCGAAAGTGAAGGAGGGAAACCACGTGAGTTATCGTAAACTAGGACGCACATCTAGCCAACGTAAAGCGATGTTGCGTGATTTGACAACTGATTTATTCATTAACGAACGTATCGTTACGACTGAAGCTCGTGCGAAAGAAGTTCGTTCAACTGCAGAAAAAATGATCACTTTAGGTAAACGTGGTGATTTGCATGCACGTCGTCAAGCAGCAGCATTCGTTCGTAATGAAGTTGCAAGTGTACGTGAAGAAAACGAAGAAGTAGTTATTGAATCAGCATTACAAAAATTATTCAATGATATCGCTCCTCGTTACACAGATCGCCAAGGTGGATATACTCGTATCTTGAAAACAGAACCAAGACGCGGAGATGCTGCACCAATGGTTATCCTAGAACTTGTTTAAAATCACACTTATCATCACTTTATAGATGTTTACTAAGAGTGTTATGATGTTGGAAGAAACTTTCCGAGTCTAGCTCAGCGCCTACACCTCGATGTATTTCGAGGTGTACGCACTCATCATAAAGTGCTTTTTTTTTACTTTCGATTACCTGTCAAGACAGGTGATGGCAAGTGAAAAAAAGATCTGGAGACAAATCGTGCGTGAATCATTGAAAAACGTGCGCTTTTTTGGTAGTGTTAGAAAGAATTAATCGCAAATGAAGGAGTCTATCATGAAGCCAATCATTGAATTGAATGCTATTACTGTGCGTTATAGCGAAGAAGAGCGTGCCGCGTTAAATAACGTATCCTTTTCCATCAACAAAGGGGAATGGGTGGCGTTGATCGGCCATAACGGCTCTGGTAAATCAACTTTAGCAAAAACCATCAATGGCTTGATCTTGCCACAAGAAGGCAGTGTTTCTGTCGGCGAATTGCCTTTGAATGAAGAAAATATCTGGAATATTCGAAAAATGGTCGGTATGGTCTTTCAAAACCCTGACAATCAATTCGTTGGTTCGACGGTGGAAGATGATGTGGCTTTCGGTTTAGAAAATCAAGGAATCCCGCGAGAAGAAATGCTGGTTCGTGTCAAAGACGCTCTGGAACAAGTACGGATGAGCGAGTTTGCGACCCGGGAACCCGCGCGTCTTTCTGGTGGTCAAAAACAGCGGGTAGCCATTGCCGGCGTCGTTGCATTGCGCCCAGATATCATCATTCTTGATGAAGCCACTAGTATGCTAGATCCAGAAGGCCGTGAAGAAGTGATCGCAACGATCAAAAAAATCAAAGAGAAAAACAATTTGACCGTGCTATCGATCACCCATGATATCGATGAAGCAGCCAACGCCAATCGGGTGCTGGTGATGCGTCAAGGAGAGCTCGTCCGCGAAGGGGCACCCGCAGAGATTTTTTCCGCAGGGCCAGAACTGATCGAGCTAGGCTTAGATCTGCCGTTTCCTGAAAAATTAAAGGCGGCACTAAAACAGCGGGGCATCACGGTACCACAAGCGTACTTAACTGAAGAAGGGATGGTGGATTGGCTATGGACATCCGTTTTGAACAAGTAGGATTCACCTACCAACCGCATTCTCCGTTTGAACAACGGGTTTTGTTCGATATCGATTTAGAGATCAAAGAAGGCTCTTATACCGCCTTAGTCGGTCATACAGGGAGCGGAAAATCTACGTTGCTGCAGCACTTGAATGCATTATTAAAACCAACGACTGGCACGGTCACGATCGGTGAGCGAGTCATCAAACCCGAGACAGACAACAAAAATCTAAAACCGTTACGTAAAAAAGTCGGGATCGTTTTCCAATTTCCTGAATCCCAATTATTTGAGGAAACCGTGGCGAGGGATATCGCTTTTGGACCGAAAAACTTTGGGGTCTCCGAAGAAGCAGCCAAAGGATTAGCCCAAGAATACATTCAATTGGTAGGTTTAGATGAAAGTTTTCTGGAACGTTCACCATTTGACCTTTCAGGGGGCCAAATGCGCCGTGTAGCGATTGCTGGGGTCTTGGCTATGGAACCAGAAGTTTTGGTCTTAGACGAGCCGACAGCGGGCTTAGATCCACAAGGACGCAAAGAGATGATGGAAATGTTTGATCGCCTGCATCAGGAAAAGAACATGACGATCATTTTAGTGACCCACTTGATGGATGATGTGGCGAACTATGCTGATTATGTCTATGTGCTAGAAAAAGGCCGTCTCGTCAAAGCCGGCACGCCGTCCGTTGTGTTTCAAGATACTGCCTGGTTGCAAGAAAAGCAGTTAGGGGTACCGACAGCAACCGCATTTGCGGAACAACTCCAAGCCAGAGGATTGGCATTTGAGCAGTTGCCGCTAACGGCTGATGAACTGGCAGATGTTTTAGTAGCAAAGGGGGCGACTGCCCATGATGAATAAACTGATTTTCGGTCGTTTTATTCCCGGGGACTCCTTGATCCACCGTTTAGATCCACGAGTCAAATTGATTGCTAGTTTTTATTTTATCGCGATTATCTTTTTGGCGAATAATTGGCAAAGCTATTTATTAGCGGGTGCTTTTACGCTCTTTTGTATCTCCTTTTCAAAAATCGATTTTGGCTTCTTTATTCGCGGCGTACGTCCTTTGATTTGGCTGATTTTGTTTACCGTGGCGTTACAGATTTTATTTACTACCGGCGGCGACGTCTACTGGTCTTGGTGGATTTTTAACATCACAGAATTTGGTGTCCAAAATGGGATCTTTATTTTTTGTCGTTTTGTTTTGATCATTTTCATGTCGACTCTGTTGACGTTAACGACGCCCCCATTAGAGCTTTCAGATGCGATCGAATACATTTTGCGTCCTTTAAAAGCGATCCGGTTCCCTGTCCATGAAATCTCACTGATGCTGTCGATCGCGTTGCGCTTTGTGCCAACCTTGATGGATGAAACAGAAAAAATCATGAACGCCCAGCGTGCCCGCGGGGTCGATTTCGGCGAAGGGGGACTGTTGCAGAAGATGAAGGCGATCGTTCCTTTGTTGATTCCTTTATTTGTCAGCAGCTTTAACCGTGCGGAAGATCTAGCTACCGCTATGGAAGCCAGAGGCTATCAAGGCGGCGAAGGGCGTACGAAGTATCGTATTTTGCACTGGCATCAACGGGACACATTGGTTGTCATCGTTTTTGCGCTCTTTACAGTAGCGTTAGTGTTCTTAAGAGGATAAACGAAGACCTATGATTAAAGTCAACCCACGAAAGGTTCTTAACGAAGCAACGAGACTGCTGGCGATCCCAGCGGCTGGTTGGAAAAGGCCTGTCGATCGATCAGACTTTTCTCATAGGCTTTTTTGTGAAAAAATAGAAAGAAACAGGTGATTCAATGGTCCGCTATAAAGCGACGATCGCTTATGATGGTACGAATTTTCAAGGATTTCAGCGTCAACCCAATGGACGAACGGTTCAAGAAGAGATTGAAAAGACATTAACGAAGATGAACAATGGGCAGCCGATCCAGATTCATGGCTCTGGCCGCACCGATGCGGGGGTCCATGCGCAAGGGCAAGTGATCCACTTCGATTTCCCTCAAAAGCGTCCACTGGAAAAAATGCGCTTTGGTTTAGATACCCAAACGCCAGAAGATGTTGCGGTAAAATCGGTGGAGATCGTTGACGATACCTTCCATGCCCGCTACTTAGTCGTTGAAAAAACCTACCAGTTTCGAGTGGACATTGGGAAACCCCGCAGTCCTTTCCGCCGTCATTATGCCAGCTATTATCCGTATCCGCTAGATTTGGAAAAAATCCAACGGGCGTTGCCAGATTTTTTAGGCACCCATGACTTTACCAGTTTTTGTGCGACGGGCAGTTCCGTCGATGACAAAACACGGACGATCCATGAAGCGTCCATGGCGGTCAATGACGCTGGAGATGAGTTGATTTTCACCTTTCGCGGCGATGGATTTTTGTACAAGATGATCCGAATCATGGTGGGCACATTGTTGAAAATCGGCAATGGACGACTCGCACCTGACAGTATTCCTGCGATCATTGCGCAAAAAGACCGAAATGCGGCAGGACCCACAGCTCATCCAGAAGGATTGTATTTGGTTCATGTTGCTTATGAATAAGGAAAAACACAAGCTTCGCTGCTCTTGTCCAAAAAGAGAAAGCGAAAGCTTGTGTTTTTATTTTTTCTCAGGCAAAACAGGGGCAGTTTCTTGCCAATCTTCAGTCCTTTCCGCAGCGGTTTTAGACGCAGCAGTGGTGGGTGTTTTTTCTAAGGTACTGGCAGCGACTAAGGCGGCGATGGCTACTAAAAATGCGAAAAGCAAGTAAAGCAGCCAGCTCCAAGCAACGTGATAGCGATTGCCGATGCCTAAAAAGACCATTTGACCGACGGGTCCCCCTAGCATCACGATGGTGGAAAAGATCCCGCTGCTGATGGCGAGATGTTCTTCATCGATCTCACGAATCAGATGTGCCGAAAAGCGGGGATTGATTTTCCCAATCAGGTAGCCTTCAGCAAAGAGTAGCGCGATCATGAGCCAACGGTTATGCAGGAAGAGAAAATTCAAGGTCAACAGACATAAAACGAAAGAGGTATACGCAATCAAGCGAACCAGACCGGTATTCTTGAACCAGTCGGCAGCAAACAAGGCACCGGCGACCATACCGATCGAAGTAGCGATGCCTGCCATCGCAACGGTGTTGCCATATGTGGCAAACCAAAGCGCAAGGTCATCCAACAACTGGAGATTTAGTAGACCGCTCGTACTAGCGGCTAAGGTATTGATCAGTAAGGCAAAGAGGATCATCTTTTTAAGAAAAGCCGTACCAGTCAATAATTTAAAGGTTTCCGAGAAATTCTGAAAGAGTGGTGTTGGTGCTTGATTGATTTTCCCAGGCACCGCATAAAAGAGCGAGCGGTTCCAGAAGATCACGATTGTGGCTAAGAAAAACGTCACGGCATTGATCAAACCAAAAGCGGCAAAATTATTACTCAGTAAAACGATCCCCCAAGCACCGATCCCTTGAAAGACGATTTGAACGCTGGTTTGACACGCCATTTGAAAACCCATGGCACTGTCTAAGGCCTCGGCTGGCACAAGACGGCGAACATAGGGCAACTGTAACCCAGAACAATAAGCGCCCAAACAATCAGAAACAATATTGATGCCTAGCAAAAGGAAGAAAGACCATAGACTAGGCGGCAATTGGATCAAAAAAGCGAGTGCCATAAAAAGGACGCCTTGCAACAGCCGACTGCTGATCATCCATTGCACTTTGTTTTTGGTACGATCGGCTAGATAGCCGGTCAGGATTCGTAAGAGATCAGGGACCAGCAGGGCCATGGAGGCTAAGGAAACAGCAAGGGCATTAAAGGGTAATGTACTGGCATAAACTACAAAGACGATATTAAATAAACTCATGCCGATGCCACTGAGTAAGGCGGCGTTGACTAAGGCACGATAGCCTTTGTTTTGTTGATATTCTTTCATCGAAATCATCCTTTCACGTTCTACGTTGTAAAATCAGTATAGGATGCTTTATACTAGGAAGAGAAAATATTCCACTATAGTGGAATTTAAATGTACCAGGAGCATACCAGAGGTTACTGTCACGAGTGGCTAACAGCTAAAAGAGTGGCATATAAATAGGGTGCCGTAGATTTTGTTCCTCAACATTTTATAAGATTGAATCTAAAATAGTAAAATTTAATTGCGGAGCTTCATTCGTGAAGCGGGTTTGGTTTGGCGTTTGCAGACTGATCGCTAGGAGGATGGTTATGGAAGAAGGAAAACTGTACCGACAATTGCGGAAAGAGCGCGGCTATACGATCGCTCAAGTGGCGGATGAACAAAACAGTCGCTCGTTTATCAGTAAATTTGAGCAAGGTGCTTCAAGTATCAGTATTCATCGATTGGAGCGCCTATTAGAAAATATCCATGTTACGGTGGAGGAGTTTTATTATTTACGTGCACAGCAAAAGGGCGTAAAAAGTCACGACAACCTGATGAGCTTTCCCAGCTATATGACGAGCGAATTTATGGATTTACTGGATCGAATCTTAGGGATCAACAAAGAAGCTTACTTGAGTAACGCCCACGCCCAGCGAAGCAAAGAAGGGCTGGAGGAAATGCGCAGCGAACTGATCGCCGCTTCCAAACAGCATTCTTTTGTTTTTCTGTACCTTGAGATTACAAAGGAGATACATGAAATCAATCTCTCAGGTTCTAAACCCGACCGCTCACCCGATGAATATATGGAAAAGCTACGCATCAAAACCCGCCCCGTCATCTCCTATCTTATGAAAGTAGACAACTGGGGCGTCTATGAGATTTTGCTGTTTCGTTATTTTCAATTCTTGTTTCCTGTCGAAACTTCCTATCACTTACTGCAGGTTGCTATTTCACGGACCAAAAAAGAACAAGGCTTGTCCTTGATGCGAGAAATTCAAATGGATTTGATTTTTAGTTGTTTTACGACGTTTGTCAATTTTCGCCGCCTGGAGTGGGCAAAAGAGGTGTTGACCATTGCGGAGGAATTATTGGCAGATCGCGGAGACATGCTAAACAGCACGCATCTTCTTTGCTATCAAGGATGGTACTGGTATATTTATGGCGATCAAGAAAAAGGACTGTTGAAAATCGACCAAGGGCTTTCGATCTTTCGCGTCTTGAAACAAACCAAAATGGTTAAATTATGGGAGCGATCGTTGCACTCCATCAAGAAAAATGCGGAAGAACCTAACAGTTATCTTATGTTTCGCTAAACGCTCTAAGGGCTAGGTATTTGGCCCCCGAATCGAAGGGGACCTAGTCGGTAGTGGATGCTAAGACCACTAGAGCGAACAGCTGCGGAACCCCAGCACAAAAAAAGAACCAGACTCACCGATCATTGAGGGACACCCATAAGTCAGCTTTTGCTCTAACTTAAGGGGATCGCCTCAAAGGGACGAGTTGGTTCTTTTTCGATTAGTTTTCTGGCGCTTGATCCATGAGTTGACGTTGTTCGGCCAAGACTTGCTTTTTGGCTACTTGTTTCTGGTAAAACCAAGCAAACAAGATAAACAATGCGATGCAGCCGAAGAACAAGCAAACACCGATAACAAAGCCTTGCGGCAAGAAGGACAGTTCCAAGTGATGGCTACCACTTGGGATCGTCACACTGATAAAGCCGTCTTGAAAGGCCGTGATTGGGACTTCTTTGCCATCAAGCGTAGCAGTCCAGCCCTTGTCATAAGGGATGGTCGTCACAAGCTGCTGCTCTTTTTCAGTCGTGATATCGGCTTTGGCACTGCGTTTGCCGACCGTCATAGCGACCCCTCGATCTTGGATTGCATCAATTGCTTGTTGGTAGGCGTTGGTATCCAAGGTGACGACTTGCGGGTTTTGGAATGAGATCTCAGGTGTTCCGTAGAAGCTGACGGTGAATTGAACCGTCGTATCGGTCTCGTAGTGCCCTAAGTCGTAGTATTGACCATTGATACTGATTTGCGTTTCTCGCTGCTGGCCGTTGACTGTCACGGTGGCAGATGAACTTTCCAATTCTCCGAAGTTGGCAGGGAAGAGACTCAAGTACGCTTGCGAGTTCGCCGGAACCTCCACTTGCCAAGTCACTTCTTTTGCGACATTGCTTTCTTGCTCGGTAAATTTCATATACATGCCGTCATTGGTGATATCTGTATTTTTACTATGGATCACCGTGATCGGCTGAAAGGCAAAATACTCTAAATTTAAATCGGCCAAGCCATTGAAAAGATTTTTCTGGCTCGTCAAGTTGTCGTTTTGCGGCTGTTCAATCGATTCGATGGTCGGTTCAGCCAAGAAACCTAGCGGTAACGCATTTTGATTTTCATAAAGCTTGTATTCACCAGATTCCCCAACTCGTTGAAAGCCATATTTGGTGAGATTTGGCTTGGAGATATTGTATTTGATCCCTGTAAAAGCATCCATCAGCAAGGTATTGTTCGGATAGCGGATATTTAAATTGGTGCCGCGGGACCGAAAGCCCAGTTTGTCCAGGTAGCTTGAGGAATTGCGGTTACGGATCGAAGAAAACATGCTGACCCCGCTGTAGCCATAATTGATACTGTCGTTGGAAGAAACAGGATCAAGGTTTTCTAATCGGAAAAAGGTATCATTGTCTTCGTTGGCTTGAGTGACAAGTTTTTTGATGTCCGGATAAGGTTCTGTATACAAACTGCGAGAAGCATAGTTCCAATCATTCAAAATTCCGCGAACCATGCCGCTGGTATTGACGGCCATTTCTCCGCAGACGAAGATCAGCATCAAGATCGTCACTCGTTTTTGTGTTAAAAGCCCTAATTGCCCGAACCCAATACATAACAAGTAAAGAACAAAGAATACGATCGTTAGCGCAAAAGAAGTAGCGGAAACATATTCATAGGTTCCAGGTCCTTTCAATGCGTAGGCGAGGGCAAACACCACGATCGTAGAAAGACCAATAATGAGAAACAATCCACGATCTTTTTGCTGCAGCTGCTCCCACCCGTATCCCGCCAGCATGATCACTAAGAAGGAGAACAAATAGGCATAACGGAAAAGGAACATATTTGGGGCATGCATCCCGTGCCAAAAAAGATTCATCGGCACGATATAAAAACTGACAATCAAAACAGCAAACATGCCAGCGTATAAGAATTTATCCTTCAAGCGGATTTTCTTCGAAACAAAATATAAAATACATAACAGCAACGGCAATAAGCCGATATAGATGAAGGGAATGGAGCCGTATTTTGTTGTATCGTATACTCCAATCATGTTTTTCATTACAAGGTCAAAGACATCGGTGGCTTCGGTTTTAAAGGAAGAAATCGTCGTCAACTCTTCCCCGTTCGACCGCAAATCCAGCAGGGCAGGTAAGATGATCACCATTGAGGCGCCCCCTGCTAACAAGGAGGTGATGCCGTAAGGGATGATCGCCCCGCGAGCTTGTTTCCAGTTGCGGCCCAATTGGACCAAGAAATACATCACGGAAAAGAGACCAATCATAAAGCCCATGTAAAAACTGGATAAAAATAACAGCAAGTAGCTGATAAACAGCACGACTGGTTTTTTCTTTTTCACTAAACGGTCAATGCCTAAAATCACCAGTGGCAGATAGATCATGGCATCAAGCCACATGATCAGTTCCGAATGGGCGGTGATGAAGGACATCAAGGCATAGCAGACGGCTAAGGTCACGTGTTGCCAACGTTGGATCTTAAAGGTTTGGCTGGCATAAAACCAAAACGCCAAGCCCGCGCTGCCGATCTTGATCAAGGTCAAAAAGTACAGCGCATCTGGCATCAGCTGATTCGGGAATAACAAGACCAGGGGAGTGAAGATCCCGCCTAAGTAATAGGAGATCAATGCCAGATAATTTAAGCCTAAGGAGGCGTTCCACGTATAAAAGATACTTTGCTTGCCTAAGAGCATATTGCGGAAGCTGGCATGAAAGTTTGAGAATTGCGAAAAGGCATCACTGGCTAAGACACTGCGGCTGCTGCCAGGGTAGATGCCAATGGTCAAATAGATCACTGCCATGATAAGAAACGGCAAGAAGAAACTAGCAAGCATATAAGGCCAATGTTGTTTGGCAAATGTTTTTATTTTCGTCACAAGAAGTCACCTGTTCTTTATCAATTTTTTCTTAGTTTACCACAGGTGAATCGATTAAAAAAACAAAGACCTGTTTTCTTTAATGAAAACCTAAGTGAAAGCGCACCAAAGAAAAAAGGGCACAAAAAAAGCCGTTCAAAACGAACGGCCGAAAAGGTCTAATTATACGCGCTCAACTTTTCCAGATTTCAAAGCACGAGTTGACACCCAAACTTTTTTAGGTTTTCCGTCAATCATAACGCGAACTTTTTGCAAGTTAGGTTTCACAGTACGTTTTGTCGCATTCATTGCGTGAGAACGATTGTTTCCACTTGTAGTTTTACGTCCAGTAAAGTAACAAACTTTAGCCATGTGGTTATTTCCTCCTTTGCCTTGATGTTGGAGCGCTATTTCAGCTCATACCATCTGAATTTATCACAGAAAGGTGAAAAAAGCAAGAGTAATTTTCAAGAAACATTGACTTTTCCCGGTAAACATTGTAAATTAAACAAGGTCGAAATGCAAGACGTTTGGTCAGAAAGCCCCTTTTCATATGTCTCATCCTTTTATTTGCGGTACAGCTATGATAAAATATGTAAGAAGAAAGATGGGTCATGCCCATTGAAGGAGGCTATAAAATGGCTGTAAAAATTCAAACCTCATCAGGTATTATTGAAATCAGCAATGAAGTCATTGCAACAGTGGTCGGAGGCGCAGCAACAGATGTGTTCGGCATTGTTGGTATGGCTAGCAAGAAACAAATCAAAGATAACATCAATGAAATTTTACGAAAAGAAAATTATTCTCGCGGTGTCGTTGTCCGCCAAGAAGAAAACGGCATTGCAGTGGATGTATACACGATCGTCAGCTATGGAACAAAGATTTCCGAAGTTTCCCGCAACGTGCAGGAAAAAGTGAAATACAACTTAGAAACGATGCTAGGTGTATCTGCGAACTCGGTAAATGTATTTGTTCAAGGCGTACGTGTACTGCCAGATTAGGCAAGGGATCCGTTCATGGCGGATGATTTTAAGGAGGACTATCTAAGTGAAGGTAACGAATATCAGCGCAAGTCAGTTTCAAGAAATGGTGCAGGCAGGCGCGGCTCGTCTACAAGTTAATGCAGAGTTTGTCAACTCATTGAATGTGTTTCCTGTTCCAGATGGAGATACCGGGACAAACATGAATCTATCCATGACCAGTGGAGCAAAAGCGGTCGCAGATGCGACTTCAGAAAACGTCGGCGATCTTGCCGCTACACTTTCAAAAGGACTATTGATGGGCGCACGTGGGAATTCCGGCGTCATTTTGTCTCAATTATTCCGCGGTTTTTCTAAAGCAATCCCAACCGTAGAAACACTCACTGCACCAGAATTGGCTCAAGCCTTTACTCATGGAGTAGAAACCGCCTATAAAGCAGTCATGAAGCCTGTGGAAGGAACCATCCTGACTGTGGCACGCATCGCCGCTGAATATGGCGAGAAGAAAGCCCAAACCACTGATGATTGTATCGAAGTCATGAAAGCAGTGGTTCATGGCGCAAAACGGTCATTGGCGAAAACCCCTGATCTATTACCGGTATTAAAAGAAGTCGGTGTGGTAGATAGTGGCGGTCAAGGCCTGTTGTTTATCTATGAAGGTTTCTTAAATGCATTGACCGGGGAATACCCAGCCGATGAAATTTTTGAACCATCTCCAGCTGCAATGGATGAAATGGTCAATGCGGAACATCATCGCAGTGTCCAAGGGCAATTAGCGACTGAAGACATCACTTTTGGTTATTGTACAGAAATCATGGTGAAAATTGGTGAAGGTCCGACCGTTGATAGTGAATTCGATTATGAAACATTCCGTAATTACTTAAACGAGTTGGGAGATTCCTTATTAGTGGTCAACGACGATGAGATCATCAAAGTCCATGTTCACACGGAACATCCCGGCGAAGTCATGAATTATGGGCAAAAATTCGGTTCATTGGTGAAGATCAAAGTCGACAACATGCGCCTTCAGCATGAAACGATCTTGGAACACGATCAGCAAGAAGCAAAACCAGCACCAGTAAAACGTCCGCGGACACCATTTGCGATCATTGCGATCGCGGCGGGGGAAGGCTTGAAAGAATTGTTTACTAGCCTAGGGGCTTCTTATGTCATCAGTGGTGGCCAAACGATGAACCCAAGTACAGAAGACATTTTGGTGGCCATCAATGAAGTCAATGCTGATCAAGTGATCGTCTTACCGAACAACAAAAATATCTTTATGGCTGCGCAGCAAGCAGCGGAAGTTTCTGAGATTCCAGTAGCGGTTGTTGAAACACGGACGATCTCTCAAGGGATGACGGCGATGCTGGCATTCCACGAGCAGTCCACGCTAGCTGAAAATCAGCAAGCCATGACCGATGTCTTAGCAAGTGTTGTCAGCGGATCAGTGACTCATGCGATCCGTAATACATCAATCGATGGCATCGAAATCACAGAAGGCGACTTCTTAGGAATGGTCGACGGCAAAATCGTTGTTTCTGTTCCTGATCGTTTCTCTGCTTCTATGACTAGCTTAGAAAAAATGATCACAGAAGATACTGAGATCGTCACCATCATTATCGGTGAAGAAGGCAAAGCCAAAGAAGCAGCCAAAATCGAAGAAGCGATCGTTGAACTGCATCCTGAGATCGAAGTAGAGATCCATCAAGGAGATCAGCCGGTTTATCCGTATCTTTTCTCAGCAGAATAAACAAATTAGGCGGCGGGGGCAAAAATCGTAGATGATTTTTGGCTCCGTCTTTTTCTATAAACGCAGGAACCCCTGCCATGAATCAAAATCACTTTTGGAAAAGGAGGGTACCTATGCTAAATCAGCCACTTACGGTATTAAAGGGTGTCGGAGAAAAACGCGCCCAAGACTTGGCGAGTTTAGGAATCGAAACTATTGAAGACCTGCTGAAGTATTATCCGTTTCGTTATGAAGACATTCAAGAACGGCAATTAGCGGAGATTCAAGACCAAGAAAAAGTAACGATCAAGGGGATCGTCGTTTCCCCACCGGTCGTCAATCGCTTTGGCTACAAGAAAAGTCGGTTGCAATTTCGCATGATGCAAGACCACGATGTCTTTAATGTCTCCTTTTTCAATCAGCCTTATTTGAAGGACAAAGTAGAGGTCTCAGAAGAGATCGCCGTCTATGGCAAATGGGACGCCAAACGCAAAGGTCTGACGGGGATGAAAATTCTTGGCAGCAAAAGTGGCGAGGACTTTGCCCCCATTTATCATGTCAATAAAGCCGTGCGTCAAAGTGTGTTGATCGAACTGATCAAACAGGCATTTCTTGATTTTGGTGACCAGATCACAGAGATCTTGCCTTTGTCATTGATCGAAAAATATCGCTTGTTGGATCGGAAATCCGCGATGTTTGCGATGCACTTTCCCAAAGATCCCCAAGAGAGCCATCAAGCGAAGCGGCGGGTGATTTTTGAAGAGTTCTTTTTGTTCCAAATGCAGATCCAAGGACTGAAGAAAAGTGAAAAAGCCGAGAAAAACGGCTTGGCGATCGATTACGATGTGCAACGCTTGAAAGAATTTACTCGTAAACTGCCCTTTGAATTGACGAATGCGCAAAAGCGCGTGACCAATGAAATCTGCCATGACCTGAAAAGTCCGCAGCACATGCAGCGGCTCTTGCAAGGAGACGTAGGAAGTGGGAAAACAGTTGTGGCGGCGATCGCCCTCTATGCTACGATGACGGCTGGCTTTCAGGGGGCGCTGATGGTGCCGACTGAGATTTTGGCCCAACAGCACCTAGAGAGCTTAAATCAACTCTTTGACCCCTTAGAAGTGACCACCGCTCTTTTGACAGGCTCGACCAAACCCAAAGAACGGCGGGTCATCTTAGAACAATTAGCAGCTGGGGAGATCGACATCATCGTTGGGACCCATGCGCTGATCCAAGAAGGGGTAGACTTTGCACATCTTGGCTTAGTCATCACCGATGAACAACACCGTTTTGGGGTCAATCAGCGAAAAGTCTTAAGGGAAAAAGGCTATCTTCCTGATGTACTCTTTATGACCGCCACGCCGATCCCTCGTACGCTAGCGATCACGGCTTATGGCGAAATGGATGTTTCGGTGATCGATGAGATGCCGGCAGGACGGATTCCTGTAGAGACGCGCTGGGTCCGACCGCCGCAGTTTGAATCGATCTTAGAGTGGGCGCAAAAAGAATTGGCCCAAGGGCACCAGATGTATGTCATCTGTCCTTTGATCGAAGAATCCGAAATGCTGGATGTCAAGAATGCCACGGAGATTTATGAGCAGCTGCAAAGTTATTTTTCCCCAACCTATCAAGTAGGGATGCTGCACGGGAAAATGAAGAATCAAGAAAAAGACACTATTATGGAAGCCTTCAAAGAAAATCAACTGCAGATCTTGGTTTCCACGACAGTCATCGAAGTAGGGGTCAATGTCCCTAATGCGACAGTGATGTTGATCATTGACGCTGATCGCTTCGGGTTAGCCCAGCTCCACCAATTACGTGGACGGGTAGGACGCGGCGCCGATGCTTCTTACTGTATATTGATCGCAAACCCGAAAAATGAGACGGGGGTCGAACGAATGAAGATCATGACAGAAACCACCAATGGCTTTATAGTCAGCGAAAAAGACTTGCAGTTGCGGGGGCCAGGAGAAGTCTTCGGCAATCGACAATCGGGCTTGCCAGAGTTTGCGGCTGCCGATTTAGTCGCGGATGCCCACATTCTAGAAGTGGCTCAAGTTGAGGCAACCCAGCTTTGGCAAAAAAATGGCTGGCAGCTATTGCCGGAATTTTCGGCATTGGCGAACTATTTAGCAGCAAAAAAAGCAGACAAACAATTTTTTGATTAAAGAATATGCTATACTGATTGGGAAAATGAAGGGAGTGGCAGCGAGATGCGGATTGCTGTTGATGCAATGGGCGGAGACAACGCCCCAAAAGCGATCGTAGAAGGGGTCATGCTGGCGAAAAAAGATTTTCCAGAGATTGAATTCCTCCTTTACGGAAAAGAAAATGAAATCAAAAAATACATGACGGATGATAAAAATGTCACTATTATCCACACAGATGAAAAAATCAATAGTGATGATGAACCTGTTAAAGCAATCAGACGAAAAAAAACGGCCTCAATGGTCTTAGCGGCACAAGCAGTGAAAAATGGCGAAGCAGATGCGATTTTTTCAGCCGGAAATACCGGTGCTTTATTAGCGGCCGGGTTGTTCATCGTTGGTCGGATCAAAGGGATCGACCGTCCCGGATTGATGTCCACAATGCCAGTGATCGGCAAAGATGCTGGCTTTGATATGCTGGATCTAGGCGCTAATGCCGACAATAAACCAGAACATTTGGCAAACTATGCCGTCTTAGGGTCCTTTTATGCCCAAAAAGTTCGCGGGATCAATCGACCACGGGTCGGCTTGTTAAATAACGGAACGGAAGAAACCAAAGGCAGCGAATTGACGAAAAAAGCCTTTGAACTGCTTTCGCAAGACCCTACGATCCATTTTATCGGCAATGTCGAGGCTCGGGAATTATTGGATGGTGCAGCTGACGTCGTCGTGACAGATGGCTTTACTGGAAATGCTGTTTTGAAATCGATCGAAGGAACTGCCTTGAACTTAATGGCGTTGTTGAAGCAATCGATTCTCGATTCAGGTACCAAAGGGAAATTAGGGGCGTTGTTACTGAAGGATGCGTTGCGAAAAGTAAAAAATGAGATGGATTATGCGAAACATGGCGGGGCCGTATTGTTTGGTTTGAAAGCACCAGTCATCAAAACCCATGGGGCGACAGGACCAGAAGCGGTAGCGTACACCATCAAGCAGATCCATACGATGCTAGCAACAGATGTTGTGGCCCAATTAGTCGCCCACTTTGAAGAAATGCCGACTGCAAAAGACGAAACGCAATCATAATGCAATCATTGTAATGAAATTGCAAAAATATCTAGACAAAAAGCATAGAAAGCAGTACAATGTTTGTTAGCCATTCTATGTTTTGTGCAAACGCGTGGAGGTGAAGCCAGTTGACACGAGATGAAGTATTCAAGAAAGTTGCGGTCGTGATCGCCAATCATTTTGAAATTGACGCAGAGAACGTAACGGATACGATGAGCATTAAAGACGACTTGAACGCTGATTCGATCAGTGTGATGGAATTCGTCCTTGAACTAGAAGATGAATTTGGTACCGAGATTTCTGATGAAGATGCCGAGCAGATCGAAACAGTCGGTGGAGCGGTTGATTATATTTCAAGCCATCTTGCTTAAGACAGACATAAGAGCTAAGTCCTAGATGACTTAGCTCTTTCTTTCTCATAATTGATCCGCCGTGATTTGGGCGGCTTTTCTTTAAAATCAAAATCTAAAAAACGATGGTTAAACCTGACATAACGGCGTTGGAAGCGTAATGTAAATTTTCTGAAAATTCAGTGTTTTAAGTTTTCTGGGACTTGCATTATTGTTAGCATTTCTATATAATTATTAAGAATATATTATACAATGTTAAGAAAGCTTTTGGAAATGAAATGCATGTTCCTTCTTTTTTTACATTAAAACGCAAGACATCTTAGAAAGTAGAGAGGGGTATTCGATTGTCCAGAGATAATCAATTACTAGATGTTCAAAACCTTCACACAGGTTTTCGTATCAAAGACGATTACTATGACGCAGTAGATGGTATTTCTTTTACACTGGATCGTAATGAGATCTTAGCAATCGTAGGAGAATCTGGTTGCGGAAAAAGTACGTTAGCTACAACGATCATGGGGCTACATGACCCAAACAACACGAAAATCACTGGAGAAATCTTATATAAAGATTTAAACTTGTCAAACTTAAACGAAACGTTATACAACAAAATTCGCGGAAATGATATTGGGATGATTTTCCAAGATCCGTTGTCTGCACTGAATCCGTTGATGCGGATCGAAGACCAAATCAAAGAAGGCTTGTCTTATCATACAGATATGAATGCCGAACAGCGCCAAGCACGGGCATTAGAATTATTAGAACAAGTTGGGATCCCGAATCCACCGCGAGTAGGACGTCAATACCCTCATGAATTGTCAGGTGGGATGCGTCAGCGGGTCATCATTGCGATCGCGATTGCTTGTAAACCACCAATCATTATTGCCGATGAACCAACGACCGCGTTGGACGTGACGATCCAAGCACAGATCCTTGATCTACTAAAAGATTTGCAAGAAGAAACGCAAACGGGGATCATTTTGATCACCCACGATTTAGGTGTCGTAGCAGAGATGGCCGACCGAGTAGCCGTAATGTACGGGGGACAGTTTGTGGAAGTCGCAACAGCCGAAGAGTTGTTTGCCAATCCGAAACATCCATACACCCGCTCACTGCTTAACTCGATCCCTCAAGAAAACTCACAAGACAGTGAACTGCATGTGATCGAGGGCGTGGTTCCTTCCTTGAAAAATATGCCTCGGACCGGTTGTCGGTTTGCCGCACGGATTCCTTGGATCCCTGAAAGCGACCACGAAGCAAACCCAGTCTTGCATGAAGTAGCACCTGATCATTTGGTCCGTTGCACATGCTACAAGCATTTTCATTTTAGAGACGAAGAAGGAGAAGTGTAGATGACAGAATTAATTACAATCAAAGATCTGAAAGTCCACTATCCTATTCGCAGCGGATTCTTCAACCGCGTCACGGACCATGTGTATGCCGTTGACGGTGTGGACTTCATCATAGAAAAAGGAAAAACCTACGGATTGGTTGGTGAGTCTGGTTCTGGTAAATCCACGACGGGAAAAGCCATCGTTGGGTTAGAAAAAATCACTAGCGGTGAAATCATTTATGATGGGCAAGACGTGACCAAACGTTCCGTCCGCAAAAAAATGAACTACAACAAAGATGTCCAAATGATTTTCCAAGATTCAATGTCTAGCTTGAATCCTAAAAAACGCGTGGTAGACATTATCGCCGAACCATTGCGCAACTTTGAACGCTTAAGCGATCAAGAAGAGAAAACACGTGTGAAAAGTTTGTTGGATATCGTTGGGATGCCAGAAGATGCCCTATACAAATATCCTCACGAGTTCTCTGGTGGCCAACGTCAGCGGTTAGGGGTTGCCCGCGCGGTAGCATCCAATCCAAAACTGATCGTCGCCGATGAGCCGGTTTCAGCCCTTGACTTATCCGTTCAAGCGCAGGTACTGAACTTTATGAAACGGATCCAGCAAGAATTTGGCTTAAGTTTCTTATTTATCTCTCATGACTTAGGGGTCGTAAAACACATGTGCGACAATATCGCCATCATGTACAAAGGCCGCTTCGTTGAGATCGGGACACGGGAAGACATCTACCAAGACCCGCGTCACATCTATACAAAACGTTTATTATCAGCGATTCCTCAAATCGACGTAAAAAATCGCGATGCTCACAAAGAAAACCGCCGCAAGGTCGAGTTGGAATATGTGACCCATCAAAAAGATTACTACGACGAATCTGGCAGAGTGTATGACTTGCGTAAAATCACCGAGTCGCACCAAGTCGCATTGAAAAACGGGGGTGCTGAATAATGTGGAAAACAATTCTACGTCGTTTGTTGTTGATGATCCCGCAAGTCATTATTTTGAGTATCTTGATTTTCTTGATCGCACAAGCAATGCCTGGGGATCCATTTACTGGTTTGATCAATCCAAACCAAGATCCAGCTGTTATTGAGCGGATGCGTGAAGCCGCTGGTTTGAATGACCCATGGTATACCCAGTATTTCCGTTGGATCGGAAATGCCTTAAAAGGGGACTTTGGACAAAGCTTTATCTATAAATTGCCTGTTTCAACATTATTAGCAGGACGTATCAGCAATACATTGTGGTTATCTTTATTGACGGTCATTTTGACTTACGTGATTGCCATTCCTTTAGGGATGTGGGCAGGACGTTACCAAAATTCATTGCTTGATAAAGTCGTCGTTGTTTACAACTTCTTCAGTTTCGCCGTACCGTTGTTTATCTTTGCGTTGATCGCATTGTTCATCTTCGGTTACCGATTGGCTTGGTTCCCAACGGGTGGTTCCGTTGCACCGGGGGTCAGCGGCATGGCTGAGTTTTGGAGTCGTTTGTATCACCTACTATTACCGGCAATCACTTCTGCATTATTAGGAACAGCAGTGACGATCCAATACTTGCGAAGTGAAGTCATTGATTCGAAATCATTGGATTTCGTTCGTACCGCTCGTTCAAAAGGGGTACCAACGAATAAAGTCTTCTCACGTCACGTTTTCCGGAATGCATCGTTGCCGATCGCATCACAAATGGGCTATGAGATCACGTCATTGATCGCAGGTTCTGTGGTCATTGAGAAAATCTTCGCCTACCCAGGTGTCGGAAAACTGTTTATCGATAGTATCGTCCAACGGGACTATGCCGTGATCACTTCACTAACATTGATCTTAGGACTAGCGACCTTGATCGGTACACTACTGTCAGATATCATCATGAGTATTGTCGATCCAAGAATCAGAATCCAGTAATAGGAGGGGATAAATGTGTCTGAAAAGAAAGAAAAAGTACTAAAACAAGAGAGCATCCCGCCTATGGGATTGAAAATGATTTTTCGCGAATTCTTAAAAGATAAAATGGCGATCTTTTCATTAGTTTTGTTAGTCGCAGTTTTATTATTCGTGTTTATCGGCTCGGCAGTTATCGATCAATCACAAGTGATGCGTGTCAGCATCCTTGATAAATACGCTGTACCTGGCGCGATTTCGCCAAACGGCGGCACCTACCTTTTAGGGGCGGATGAAGGTGGCCGTGATGTTTGGGGACAATTGATCATCGGTGCGCGTAACTCAATCTTGATTGGTTTTTCAATCACGATCATTACGTCGATCGTTGGGGTCGGACTAGGGATCATCTCAGGTTACTACGGCGGCATCATTGATAATATTTTGATGCGTATCGTTGACTTCGTTATGATTTTACCGATCATGCTGATCATTATCGTTATCGTATCGATCGTACCTCGTTATAACGTTTGGACCTTTATATGGGTCATGAGTGCCTTTTACTGGGTCGGAAAAGCAAGGCTCTTCCGAAGTAAGACCCTTTCAGAAGGCCGTCGCGACTATGTTAGTGCATCGAAAACTCTCGGAACCAATGACTTTGTCATCATGTTCCGCGAAATCATGCCGAACCTTAGCTCATTGATCATCACCAACTTAACAATGAACTTTGCAGCGAATATCGGTATTGAAACGACACTAACATTCTTAGGTTTTGGTCTGCCGACCAATGTTCCAAGTTTGGGGACACTGATCGGGTATGCCAGCAGCGGTGATGTGCTGGTCAACAGACAGTGGATCTGGTTACCCGCATCAATTCTAATTTTAGTCTTGATGTTGAGTATCAATTACGTTGGTCAAGCATTTAAGCGTTCAGCGGATGCGCGCCAACGACTAGGATAAACAAGGAGGATACAGGATGAAGAAAAATATTTTTGGTATGGTCACTCTTTTGTCAGTGTTAGCATTGGCAGCGTGTGGCAGCAACGGCGGCGGAACCGATTCTTCTGGTGGCGGCAATGCAGCGACAGAAACAGAAGATATCAGCACAATGCCAATCGAAGTCAAGAATGACGAGGATGCAATCGAAGGTGGTACGTTGGATGTTGCAGTAGTGATGGATACGCAGTTCCAAGGGTTATTCGTACCGGAGTTTTATCAAGACAGTTATGACAGTTATTTCATGGAACCAAGTAATGAAACTTTGTTCTTATACGATTCTGACTTCAAAATCGTTGACGGTGGTGCAGCAAATCTTGAGTTAGATGAAGACAACAACACAGCAACGATCACATTACGTGATAACTTGAAATGGTCAGATGGCGAAGATGTTACCGCTGATGACGTGATCTTCTCTTATGAAGTAATCGGTCATAAAGATTATACAGGTATCCGCTATGACAACAACTTTACCAATATCGTTGGTATGGAAGATTACCATGATGGCAAAGCTGATACAATTTCTGGTATCACCAAAGAAAGTGACAAAGTCGTTAAAATCCAATACAAAGAAGTTCACCCAGGTATGTTGCAAGCTGGTGGTGGAGTGTATGAATCTGCTTTACCAAAACATGCCTTTGAAGGTATCGAAGTCAAAGATATGGAATCAAGCGATCCAGTTCGTAAAAATCCAATCGTCTTTGGTCCTTATGTGATGTCAAATATCGTTGCGGGAGAGTCTGTTGAATACGTACCGAATGAGTACTACTACGGCGGCGCACCTAAAATGGATAAATTATCATTTAAAGCTGTTCCTTCAGCATCAATCGTAGAAGGATTGAATGCAAAACAATATGACGTTGTTTATTCAATGCCGACAGATACGTACCCAACTTACAAAGATGTAGATGGTTACCAAATCTTAGGTCGTCCTGAACAAGCATACACTTACCTAGGCTTTAAATTAGGTACTTGGAATGAAGAAGAAGGAAAAGTCAACTACAATCCTGAGTCTAAAATGGCGGATAAAGCATTGCGTCAAGCAATGGGCTACGCAATCGATAACGATGCAGTCGGAAGTCGTTTCTACAATGGCTTGCGTTCAAATGCTACGACGTTGATTCCACCAGTATTCGGTACATTGCACAATACGGAAGTAGAAGGCTACACATTGAACATCGACAAAGCAAATCAATTACTTGATGATGCTGGCTACAAAGATGTCGATGGCGATGGCATGCGTGAAGACAAAAATGGTGAGAAATTGACCATCAACTTTGCTTCAATGTCAGGTGGCGAAACAGCACAACCATTGTCTGATTACTATATCCAACAATGGAATGAAATCGGCCTTGATGTACAATACACTACAGGTCGTTTGATCGACTTCCAAGCATTCTATGACAAGTTGAAAAATGATGATCCTGAGATCGATGTCTTCCAAGCAGCATGGGGAACTGGTTCAGATCCTTCTCCAAGTGGACTTTACGGGCCGAATGCAGCATTCAACTACACTCGTTTTGAATCTGAAGAAAATACAAAACTTCTAGATGCAATCGACTCAAAAGATTCATTTGATGATGCAAAACGTAAAGAAGCATTTGATGCTTGGCAAGAGTATGCAGCAGACGAAGCGTTTGTTATTCCTACTCTTTACAGAAACCAAGTAATGCCTGTTTCAAACCGTGTCAAAGACTTCTCATGGGCTTATGACATTGACCACAACAGATGGGCAACAGTTTCAGTTACAGCTGAATCTCGTTAATCAATGATCGGTGAAAAGACGTCCTTTCTGGGACGTCTTTTTTTTCTGTTTTTTTTGCGGGTATCTGAGGAAAACAGGCTTTTTTATACAGGAGAAGATTAAGTAGATAAATTTTTATTACAGTCTTTCCAAGAATTTGGAGGAAACATTTCATAATTCGGCAAAAACCAGTATAATAGGGAAGTGTCGATAAACTAATGAAGGAATGTGACAAATGAATACACAATTAACGAAAGAACTAAAAGAAAAGTTTGATATTGTGTTCCATGATGTAGATCTGCTTGAACAAGCGTTTACGCATTCATCTTATGTGAATGAGCACCGCAACTTGCACTTGTCAGATAACGAACGTTTAGAGTTTTTGGGCGATGCTGTCTTAGAGTTGATCGTTTCACGGTATTTGTATCGTGAATTGCCAGATCTGCCCGAAGGTAAGCTGACGAAGCTACGGGCGGCAATCGTTCGCGAAGACAGTTTATCCATGTTTGCCAAAGATTGCCGATTCGATGAATACATTCGTCTAGGCAAAGGGGAAGAAAACTCTGGCGGTCGTAAACGACCTTCTTTGCTTTGTGATCTATTTGAAGCCTTTTTAGGTGCGTTATACTTGGATCAAGGACTGGAAAGTGTCAGCGGCTTTTTGACGAAAGTTGTTTTTCCAAAAGTAAAAGCAGGTGCTTTTTCCCATGAGATGGATCACAAGACCCGCTTGCAAGAAGTCTTGCAGCGTGGCGGCGATGTTTCCATCAATTATCGTTTGATCAAAGAAGCAGGCCCCGCCCATGAACGGATTTTTTGGACGGAAGTCTATTGCGATGATACCTTGATCGGAAAAGGACAAGGAAAATCGAAGAAATTATCAGAACAGGACGCCGCGGCGAATGCCTTGGCAGATCTTGAACAGTAAGAGAGGACTGGCGGAGTGTATTTAAAACGAATAGAGATTGCCGGCTTTAAATCCTTTGCCGACCGCACAGTCATTGATTTCGAACATCGTGTGACTGCAGTCGTCGGACCAAATGGCAGCGGCAAGAGCAATATTACCGAAGCGATTCGTTGGGTTTTAGGAGAACAATCTGCCAAAAATCTACGTGGTGGCAAAATGCCTGATGTTATTTTTGCAGGTTCTGACACCCGCAGAGCGCTAAATATAGCGGAAGTGACGATCGTTTTAGACAATAGCGATCATTATTTACCGATGGATTACAGTGAGATCAGCGTGACTCGCCGCTTGAGAAGAACCGGCGAAAGCGACTTTTTCTTAAATAAACAAGCTTGCCGCTTAAAGGATATCCAAGAGTTATTTATGGACTCTGGGTTGGGGAAAGAATCATTTTCGATCATTTCCCAAGGCAAGGTAGAAGCAATTTTCAGCAGCAAACCAGAAGATCGTCGTGGGATTTTTGAAGAAGCGGCGGGGGTATTGAAATACAAACAGCGGAAAAAGAAAGCTGAGCAAAAGTTGTTTGAAACGGAAGACAATTTAAGCCGTCTACAAGATATCATTTATGAACTAGAAGATCAGTTGGTGCCTTTGGCAGCCCAAAGTGAAGCAGCCAACCGTTTTTTAGCGTTAAAAGAAAAATTGACGACGGTTGATGTGGCCTATGCAGTCTTAGAGATCACGAAAGCAAAAGAAGCGTGGGAGACAGCCAAAGCTCAACTGAGTACCTTTAACCAAGAACTGGCGCAGATTTCCGAAAAGATCAACCAAGGGGAACTGTCGCTACATTCTTTGCGGCAACAACGGACCGCCTTTGATGAAACGTTGGAGCGTTTGAATCAGCAGCTTTTAGAGGTCACTGAAGGACTGAAGCAAGCTGAAGGACAAAAAGAAGTCTTGGATGAGCGATCAAAACATACGCAAAAAAGTTCTGCGGAATACCAAGAAACCTTAGAGGAAGTCACGGAACGGGTCACACTTTTAAATGAAGAAAAAGCAGAACTGATCGGCTTGCTTTCACAAAAGAATCGTAGTGTGCAGGAAGTTGAAGCAGCGATGCTGGCGTGTCAGCAAGAGCAGGAAAAGTACCAACGTTCAGCAAAAGAAATCATTGAAGAGTTGCGTAGCCAATATGTCGAAGCCATGCAGGAGCAGGCAACGATCGGAAACGAATTGAAATACTTGGAGCGTCAATACCAACAAGAAGCCGCGAAAAATCAAACAGCGTTAAGCAAGCAGACGCAAATGAATACGTCGTTGAAAGAAAAGACGACGGAAGCGCAAATCGTGGAAGAACAACTGACGCAGGCTAAGGCGATTTTAGAAGAACAACGCAAGCAATACATCCATCTTCAAGAAAAAGCTCAGACCAACAAAAAACGCTTTGATGAAGAACAAAAGAAAATGTATCAGTTAATGAGTCAAGTGCAGCAGGTACGAGCGAAACAGCGCAGTCTGCAAGACATTCAAGAAAATTATAGCGGCTTTTATCAAGGCGTTCGCTTGATTTTGAAAAACAAACAGCAAATCAGCGGCATCGTTGGCGCAGTAGCGGAGTTGATCGATGTGCCACAAGACTATACCGTGGCGATCGAGACCGCATTAGGCGCCGCTGCACAGCATGTTGTCGTTGAAAATGAACGGGATGCACGGGCAGCCATCACGTATTTGAAAGAAAATCGCGGCGGTCGTGCGACTTTCTTGCCGTTGACGACTATCAAAGCCCGACATTTGCCAGATTATGCCCGCAATCAAGCCAAGCAAGTGTCTGGCTTTATCGGCGTTGCCAGCGAATTGGTCCAGTCGCCGGAACACGTCCAAACCATTACGGATAACTTGTTAGGCAGTATCTTGATTGCCGAAGACTTGCAAAGTGCTAATGCGTTAGCACGAGCAATGAACTATAGCTATCGGGTCGTTTCTTTAGAAGGGGATGTCATGAATGCTGGTGGTTCCATGACGGGTGGCGCAACGAAGAAAAATGCCGGTAGTTTGTTTAGCCAAAGCAATGAGCTGCAACAATTGACGGCACAAGCGGTGCAACTGGATGAGCGGCTTTTAAAAACGGAAAAGCAAGTCCAGCATTTTGAAGCAGCGACCAAAGAAGCACAAGCAGCACTAGAAGAATTGCGGACCCAAGGCGAACAGGCTCGCATGACGGAGCATGAGCTGCAAAGCCGCTTACAAAATCTTGAGAATGACCTGAGCCGCTTGAAGCAAGAGCAGCAAGTGTTTGATTTTGAACATCGCGAAGTGCAAGCCTTCTTTGAAGAGTACGATGAGAAGAAGACGAGTTTGGAAGAACAGCAAAAGAATATTGCGGCGCAATTGGCGAAAATCGATCAAGATATTCATCAAATGAATGCCGAAGAAGACTTGATCGAGGAAAAACGCCAAACCTTAGCACAAGAAAGTGCGCGCTTGCAGGCAGCTTTCGCCGTTCAAAAAGAACAAGTGGCGCATTTGCAGCAAAAAATTGCCGCTACGAATCAAGCATTGGAAGAAAACGAAGCGCGTCAACACTCCTTAGAACGGCAGTTAGCTGCCTTGACAAGCAACGTCAGCGATCATGAGTTTTCAGAAGAAAGCATTCTTCAGCGAATTGAGGCCTTCACAACCACCAAGCAGCAGGTAACAGCGGAATTGACGGTGATTCGGGAACAACGTCAAGTCGTTCAACAAGAAATCGGCGCATTAGACGAAGCCCTGAGTGCTGAAAACTTAACGCAAAAAGAAAAGCTGTCAGAAAAAACCGAAGTTGAGATCGAAAAAAATCGCGCAGAATTGGTGATGGATAATCGTTTGTTGTATTTACAAGAAGAATACAATCTCACCTTTGAAAAGGCAGCACAAGATTTCCCTGAAATCGAGGATGCAGAACAAGCCAAAGTCGACATTCAGGAACTAAAACATGCGATCGAGCAAATTGGTCCAGTCAATTTAAATGCGATCGAACAATATGAACAAGTCAATCAACGGCATTTGTTCTTAACGAGTCAGCGAGATGATCTGCTGTCGGCTAAAGCACAGCTGTTTGATACGATGTCTGAAATGGATGAAGAAGTCAAAACCCGTTTTGGCGAAGTCTTCGATGCGATCCGTCTGCAATTCAAACAAGTATTTCCTAATATGTTTGGCGGCGGTCATGCGGAATTAGTCTTAACAGATCCGAAAGATTTATTGAACACTGGGATCGAGATCGAAGCCCAACCGCCGGGCAAGAAATTGCAAAACCTCAGCTTGCTATCAGGGGGCGAGCGGGCGCTGACTGCGATTGCGTTATTGTTTTCCATTATTCAAGTTCGTCCAGTACCGTTTTGTGTGCTTGACGAAGTGGAAGCAGCATTGGATGAAGCCAATGTCTCTCGTTTCGGTCATTACTTGAGTGCTTTCCAAAATGATACGCAGTTTATCGTCGTAACTCACCGCAAAGGAACGATGGAGGCAGCAGATGTGTTGTATGGTGTGACCATGCAAGAATCTGGAGTGTCGAAGACCGTGTCCGTACGCTTAGAAGAAGTGCGTGAAGGCGGTAGTTTTGCAGCAGATCAAGCATAGAGGAGGAATGATATGATTAAACTGATTGCGATCGATTTAGACGGAACGTTATTGAATGACAAAAAAGAAGTGACTCCTCGCAACAAAGAGGTACTTGCTCGTGCCAAAGCACAAGGCGTAAAAATTGTCATTTGTACTGGACGTCCATTGCGGGCGATCCGTCCCTATTTAGAAGAATTATCGCTGAAAGAACCCGGCGACTATAGCATCACCTTTAACGGCGGTTTGGTTCAAAAAAATGAGACTGGCGAGATCATTGAAAAAGCAGCGATGCAGCTGGCAGATATCCATGAATTGGTTTCAGTGGCGGAAGACTTGAATTTGCCTCTAGACGTGGTATCAGAAGAGATCGTCTTGAGTTTACCGACTTCAGCAGCGCATCCATCGATTTATGGCTCGTTGAACCCTTTGTTGGATTGTCGTCCTTTTGCCGTAGCTGATCTGGATGAATCGATGCTCTATAATAAAGCGGTGATCGCCTACCATCAGGAAGTCTTGGATCCTAAGATCCCTGAGATTTCCTCAGAGATCCGCGAGAAATATGAAATCATCAAAAGCCGGAATAACCTGTTAGAATTTATGCCTAAAGGAATCACCAAAGCCTATGGCATCAGCCTATTGGCGCAAGATTTAGGGATCAAGCAAGAAGAAGTGATGGCGATCGGTGATGAAGAAAATGACTTGCCAATGATTCGCTATGCAGGGATTGGCGTAGCGATGGCCAATGCCGTGCCAATCATTAAAGAAGCGGCTGACGTTGTCACCGTTTCAAACCAAGAAGACGGTGTGGCAGCAGTGATTGAAGAATATGTCTTAAAGGGAGGTGCGTAAGATGGGATTTTTTGACAAAATCAAAAAAGCGCTGATTGGAGAAACCAAAGAAGTAGAGCAAGAAGCCGACAAACCAGTCGTTGATGCTGATTCACCAGAGAATCAGCCTTCAGAAGAAAGCCAGCCAGCACAAACACCTGCTGAACGAGAAGCTTCAGAAGCAGTGGCACCTACAGATGCCGCCGACGCCAGTGATTTGAAGGCAGAGCAAGAAACTGCCGAAGCGTCCCCACAGCAAGAAGCAACGGTAGCGAATAAAGGAGAAGAAGCACCAAGTGTTCCAGTAGAAGTGACCGAGAACACACCATCAGAGGATGCACCAGCTTCTGAACCAATCCTTCAACCAGCGCCAGAGACGGAAAGTGTGCAGGACAAATACACCAAAGGATTGACGAAATCACGAAAAACCTTTGGGCAACGGATGAACGAGTTGTTCGCCAATTTCCGTACGGTGGACGAAGACTTCTTCGAAGAAGTGGAAGAAACGTTGATTGGTGCAGATGTTGGCTTTGATGCGGCGATGAAGATCGCGGATGCATTGAGACAAGAAGTCAAACTACGTAATGTAAAGAAAACAGCGGATGTCCAAAATGTCATCATCGAGAAATTAGTTGACCTATATGGGGAAGCGGGTGTCGGTGAAGTCAACGAATTGAATATGCAACCGGGGTTGACTGTCATTTTATTTGTTGGCGTGAATGGTGTTGGAAAAACCACCAGTATCGGGAAATTAGCCCACCAATTCAAAGCCGAAGGCAAGAAAGTCTTATTGGCTGCAGCGGATACTTTCCGTGCCGGTGCCATCGATCAATTAGTGGTCTGGGGTGAACGGGCTGGTGTTGAAGTCGTTCGTGGCAATGCCGGAGGCGATCCAGCAGCGGTCGTGTTTGATGCGATGGAGCGCGCAAAACGAGAAAATGCGGACGTTTTATTAGTAGATACAGCTGGTCGTTTGCAAAACAAAGTCAATTTGATGAACGAATTAGAAAAAATTAAACGGATCATTCAGCGAGTGGACCCAACGGCCCCTCATGAAGTCCTGCTTGTGTTGGATGCAACAACGGGTCAAAACGCCATGAATCAAGCAAAACAATTTAAAGAAACGACGGATGTTTCTGGTCTCGTCTTAACGAAACTTGATGGAACAGCCAAAGGGGGGATCGTCTTGGCGATCCGTAACGAGCTACGGCTGCCCGTCAAATTAGTGGGACTCGGAGAAGGCATCAATGATTTAGAGCCATTTGATCCAAATGAATTTGTTGTCGGCTTATTCAAAGGCTTGATCAAGGAATAAAAAAGAAGAGCCCTGTGTCAGGTAAAATACCTGCACATGGCTCTCCTTTATTGTTGCTTTTATTTCAAATGAAGGCAATAGCAAACGATTTGCCGTTCAGCTATTGCCGATCAATCTGGGGCGGAAAGGTTACAATGTTTAGCTAGGACAAATACGGATACAGCGATGTACGAATTTGCCTTAAAGTATAAAACGATTTTTTTTGAGTGGCTAACATTTTTCGTTCTTCTAAAGTCTGGGAAGTATCAGATAGAATAAAATGAAAAGCTCAGCTACAAAAAATTATTTTTTTAGCTCCCCTTGGCGCTCGATGATCATTTTTTCTAAGTTGTTCAACGTATCGATATCTTTATTGGTTTCGATAAAATTCGTAATCAAATTCAATAACGATTGATCAGACAACTCTGCTGCTAAGAAGTCTTCTTGGGTCACATTCGGAGAATACAACCGAGTCAAAACAGTACCGCTGTAGCCGATATCTGCTACTTTCAATAAGTCGTGGTTTTTTAGTTTACGTACGACTGCTTGAATGGTATTCTTGCTTAGATCTTGCTGTTGGACAGCAATGTCATTTGCAGAAAGAGGTTTGTCTGAATTCCAAAAGATATTCATGATTTGACGTTCACGTTTGGTAAGATTAAGTGGCTTCATTCACTATTCTTCCTTTCAAAAAAGAGTAATATGGACATAATATTTTACTGTTCTATAAGCAGTATACTTTATTTTGAAGGTAAATATCAAATTTATTCAAGTATTTTATAAATTCTTGGTAATTTTATTCAGAGATACTACAAGTGAAGAGCAAATTCCTGCTTTTTTCGCCATTTTTCACTATAATGGATGGAAATAAACAGATTATAAGAAAAAATCTAGTAGAAGAACATAGAGGGCATTCGCATGAAAATAAAAACATTATTATCACATAAAGAGCTTTTTCCCTATTTATTGAAAGGGCGTTACGGGATTGAGCGAGAAGCACAGCGGGTACGATTAGACGGAACCTTTGCTGGAACGAATCATCCTGAAAAGCTAGGTAATCGTCGCTTCCATCCCTATATCCAAACGGATTTTGCGGAAAATCAACTGGAACTGATCACGCCGGTCGCGGATTCAGTGGATGAATTGTTCCGTTTCTTAGGGGCCATCCACGATGTGGCATATCGTTCAATGGCAGCAGAAGAAATGCTCTGGCCTTTGAGCATGCCACCAGCTTTACCAGAAAAAGAAGAAGACATCGTCATTGCAAAATTAGACCAATTTGAAGATGTGCTCTACCGCCGCTATTTGGCCAAAACGTATGGTCGCCGTAAGCAAATGGTCAGTGGGATACATTTCAATTTTGAATTTGCGGAAGACTTTTTGCAGCAACTGTATGCTTTATCTGAAACGAATGAAAGCTATCAAGCCTTTAAAACGGCGCTTTATTTGAAAGTAACTCGCAATTATTTGCATTATCGCTGGTTTTTGACGTATTTCTTTGGGGCGACCCCTGCTTCAGAAGCCAATTATTTTACGACAGAAAACGGACCGCAAGAACCAGTCCGCAGTATTCGCAATAGCCGTTATGGCTACACGAATCACGAAGACGTCAAGGTATCTTATGCTTCGTTAGAGACCTATCTTGCAGATATTGCCAAATTAGTGGAGACAGGAAAGCTTTCAGAAGAAAAAGAATTTTATGCGCCAGTGCGTTTACGTGGGGGAAAACGGGTCGCAGATCTAGCCTCAGCTGGTATCCGTTATATTGAGTTAAGAAATATCGATATCGATCCCTTTGCCCGCTATGGCATTTCCAAAGAGCAAGTCGCGTTCTTACATTTCTTCTTATTGTTTTTAAGTACAAAAGAAGAAGGCAACGATGCCGATGCGTGGATCGAAGAAGGCAATCAGAAAAATGATCAGGTGGCATTAGAGCATCCCTTAGCACCATTAACGTATCAGCAAGAAGCGCAAGCACTGATTGCTGAAATGATGGACTTTGCCCAAGCCCTTGAGCTGCCGCATCCGCCATTTTTGGATCAGCTTTCTGAGATGCTGGCTGAACCAGAAAGAACCTTCGCTGGACGTCTTTTCTCAGCGAGTCAAGCAACCAGCCAAGCGCAGACAGCAACATTGCTGGGACAAAAGTATCATCATGCTGCTTGGGAAAAACCGTATCAATTGGCTGGTTTTCGAGCAATGGAATTGTCGACCCAGATTCTCTTGTTCGATGCGATCCAAAAAGGTATCGAAGTGACGGTACTGGATGAAACGGATCAGTTCTTGAAATTAGCCGTGAAAGACCACGTTGAATATGTTAAAAATGCCAATATGACCAGTAAGGATCAGTACATCGTCCCATTGATCATGGCGAATAAAACGGTCACCAAAAAAATCTTAGCCGAAAATGGCTTTCATGTACCAGGTGGTGCTGAATTCGCTTCGGCAGAAGAAGCGATCGCGTTTTATCCGCAGATCGCCCACAGCGGGTTTGTGGTAAAACCGAAAACCACCAATTATGGGATCGGTATCTCGATTTTCAAAGAAGGCGCCTCTTTAGCGGATTATCAAGCGGCGGTCGCCATTGCCTTTGCGGAAGATGATTCGATCCTCGTTGAGACCTTTTTATCAGGGACGGAATATCGGTTCTTCGTGATCGATGGGCGAGTTGATGCGATTTTATTACGTATCCCAGCCAATGTCGTGGGTGACGGCAAGCGCACGATCACGGAACTCGTCGCAGAGAAAAATCTCGATCCATTGCGCGGCACCCATCATCGGACCCCATTAGAGTTGATTCAATTAGGGGAACTGGAACAACTGATGTTAAAAGAGCAAGGGTATCAAGTTGATTCAGTGCCAGAAGAGGGGCAGATCGTTTATTTGCGAGAAAACTCGAATATCAGTACTGGCGGTGATTCTATCGATGTAACGGATGACTTCAACGATGACTACAAACAAGTAGCAGTCGATGCGGTAGCCGCATTACAAGCATCTATCAGTGGAATCGATCTGATTATTCCAGATAAAACCAAGCCAGCCAATGAACCGGGGGCTTATGGGATCATTGAAGCCAATTTCAACCCGGCGATGCATATGCACGTTTATCCATACAGCGGGAAAGGCCGACGCTTAACTATGTCTGTTTTACGCCTGTTGTTCCCTGAAGTCTTCGAAAGCTGATGGAAACTTAGAGAGCAAAGAACTGCACACTTTGGAAGGTGATTCCCTTCGAAAGTGTGCAGTCTTTTTTATTAGGATTCAAAAGCAGCGATCTCAATCGTTTGTTTTGTTTCTTCCACCTTGAGACCTGTTCGGGCTTCCCACCATTGTTTCATTTCTTTTTCATACGTGGTAGGAAAACGTTGGATCAAGGTCAATAACGGTACGCCTTGAATTGAGGCATAGGGAAAGTTTAAAACGAGATTGTACTTCAGTTCCGACAGGAGGCTATAATATTGAAACATCATAAAGTTCATTTCATTCTGATCCTCCAGTAGGAGTACTTTCGGAGCGCGATCCAGCATAAAACCTAAGCTGCGCATCATGAACAATACGCCATCCAGATGGCTCGATTCGATCGTAGGGGCCGTTTTCAACAAATCGATATGCAAATCCAAAGCATCAAGCAGTTCTTTCTTTAATGAAAGGTAGGGCGGTGTTGATTGTTCCATGATAGTTCCTCCTTTTAATGGAAAAGACGTTTCCAAAATGACGTTTTCTCTGGTTGTTCGTGCTCTTTATCCGATTGCGTAGTAGTTGCAGGGTATTTTTGTTCGATATCGATGACGTCTTGATTGACGGCTTCTTTCCCGGCAATCAGCAAGCCGATACTGTCTGGACCGGCATCTTGGGCATCGGAGACGATCCGAAATTCCATCTGTTGTTTGGTCAGTAAAGTGATGTAATCGGTCTGGATCGATTCTGGCAATTTTCCGTTGAGCAGCACGAGCGCTCCTTGATAATCTGGTAAGGCGTTCAAGAGCGTTTTCTGGTTGTCCTTCTTCTTCATTTCTGTTACTGTCATACTAAGATAACACCGTTCACGAAACGTGCCTAAATACTTGCGCTGTTCATCTGGGTTGACGCGAGGCGTCCCATACATTCCTGTATCAAGGCGTTTTTCTAATTCGTCTGACATTGAAGTATCCTCCTCAAAGCGTTTACTTATGCTTATTATAGCATATCCAGCAAATAGCAAAAGTGGGGTGCGATCGTGAGAGAGTTTTGATAGAAAGTAGGGATCCTATGACAACAAAAGAACGACATTTGCTATTATTAGCAGAAAATCAGCAGTTGGAGACACCGAGGCTGCTCTTGCGCCCCGTTTCCTTGGCGGATGCAGCGGACATGTTTGCCTATGCAAATGATGAAGAAACGACGACCTTCGTCTTTGCTAGACATGGGTCGGTTGACGAAACAAAACTGCGCATCGCCGAGTATTTTGTTGCTGCACCCTTAGGAAAATATGCGATCGAAGAAAAAGACTCAGGCAAAATGATCGGGACCATCGATTTGCGAGTAGAATCAGAAAAAGAGATCGCTGAGCTCGGTTATACATTAAGTCGCGATTATTGGGGACAAGGGATCATGCCAGAAGCGGCAATGGCACTGCTGCATTTTGGTTTTGAAACACTCGAATTGATTCGAATTTTTGCTCGACATGATGCCCGAAATCCCAAGTCTGGACGGGTCATGGAGAAAATTGGGATGAAATTGGAAGCAACGATCCCAGCTGCCCGCAAATCGGGTGAAGAAATCATCGATGAAGTCACGCGCGGCATCACCCTTGAGGAATGGAAAAAACGTATTATGTAAAGGAGGGCTCTCGTCTTGGAACTGAACATTGAGCCAGCAGCAATTGAAAAAATAACCCCTTATGTGCAGCCAGACGATCGTCTCTATTTGGATTTTGAAGACGGCGTCGGTCCGTTTCCCGCAACGGAGATCACCTGCCGTTTGGACATCCATTTTCGCCTGATCATCGTGCCGCAAAGCTATCCAGAAGAAGGATTGGCGATCTACGACACCCCTTTAACGACACCCTTAGGCACGATTTGGTTGAAGCAAGGGGCTCAGGTGTATTTAGAAGAACAGACTCGGATGCAGGTGGAGCCGACCTATCAACGGTTGCAATTGGTGGGAAATAGCGGGATCTTAGCTAATGATGTCCAATTGTTACGGATCGAAAAGCAGACGGCGGGCCGCTGATATGGGCACGCTGGCTGTTATTAGCGACTTGCACGTCGATATCAACCAATTATTCGACCCCCATCTGCAGCTGATCGCTGATTATTTGCAGCAAAATCAGGTGACCCATCTGCATCTGGCAGGAGATGTGGCGAATAAAAAGCAACGGCTATTAGACGTGGTCGCATTTTTTCAAAGTCGACAGGTGCCAACAACCTTTCACTGGGGCAATCATGAAATGGTGGACTTGACGGAACAAGAGATCGAGGCTTTCGATGATCCCGCCTTTCTTAATTTTCAGACGTATCGCTTATCAGAAAAAACACTGCTGTTGGGAATCAATGGCTGGTATGACTACCAATATTCTGATTTGACCAGTGAAGCTGAGATCTTGCGGCTGAAAAATCTGTTTTGGTATGACCGCATGATTCAACGAAAGGGATCGGATAAGGAGATCAGCCAAGCCATCAATGAGCGTTTAGCGGAAACATTGGCCCATTTGCCGCAAGACCAAGAAATTCTTCTTTCTACCCATTTTGTGCCTCAAGAAGCGTTTATTGTGCGGCAGACCGGCAAGTACGCCCGCTGGAACCACCTAAATGCGTTTTTGGGGTCGCCTGATTTTGGCGCAGTGATCGATCAGTACGCCAATGTGCGGGCAGTTGTCTTTGGGCATACCCATCGACGCTTTGAGAAAAAAGAGCTTGCGGGAACCAGCTACTATTGCCGTCCCTTCGGCTACTATTATGAATGGCAGTTGACCCGACGCTTCGTTTTGGAAAACCACTTAGCAGAAGCATATTCGCCAACGAAAGTTCGGACGCTGCTGCGAAACCATCATGAGGCATTTGAGGACTATAAAACGGCGCATCTTGTAGAGGAATTGGCGCAAGCGATCACGCTGCTGCCGTATTAGCGCAGCAACCGAGTCCTGCTTGGTTTCGTAATTGAATTCCTACGCAATTTAAAACAAAAAAGAAACACACAAAGGAGAAAAATCATGACATTTGAAGAAATCTTACCAGAATTAAAAGCCGGCAAAAAAATCATTCGCGAAGGTTGGGGCGGCTTTGAACTTTATGTGACATTCGTTGAAGGTGAAGTCTACGACAATGCACCAGTCACCCCTTACTTTTTGATCAAAACAGCGGATGAGGGATTCTCGAGTTTCGCACCGACTGTTTGCGACATTCTTGCGGAAGATTGGAAAATCGTGGAATGACGGCAGCGTGGATCGATGACAAAACGATTGTGTTTGTCACAGGTGCTGCTTCAGGCATCGGCAAAGCGCAAGCAGAGGCGTTTCTTGCAGAAGGCGCCCAAGTATTTGGGGTTGACTGCCAATCGTTTCCTGATACGCTTTTAGCCCAACCCCGCTTTTTCGGCACGTGTTGTGACTTAGCGGTGAAAGAAAATTGTTTTGCAGCGGTCCAAGCTTGTGTGACGCACTTTGGCGGTATCACGGTCTTGTTAAATACAGCAGGAAAGCTTGACGACTATCATACGATCGCTGAGACGACCTCAATGGAGTGGGAGGAGATATTTCAAACCAATGTCTCCAGCATGTTTTATTTAACGAAAGAAATTTTGCCGCTGATGCAAGCCAATGGCGGCGGAACGATCATCAATATGGCATCGATCGCTGGAATGGTCGCAGGTGGGGGCGGGATCGCTTATACAACCGCAAAACACGCGATCGTCGGGTTTACCAAACAGTTGGCATTGGATGTTGCAGATCAAGGGATCTCGGTGAAGGGCATCGCGCCAGGTGCGATTCAAACGCCGATGAATGCGGCTGATTTTGCCGGTGACGGGAAAATGGCGCAATGGGTGGCAGAAGAGACGCCAGTCAAGCGTTGGGCGCAACCAGAAGAAGTTGCAGCACTGACCCTTTTTCTTGCCAGTCCGCAAGCTAGTTACTTGCAGGGGGCGATCGTGCCCATCGACGGTGGTTGGACCTTGAAATAATTAGCCTGAGCCCATTAGAGGAGGACGCCAATGAAGGAACAAGCAATCCAGAACTTGTTTGCAAAAAATCGTGAATGTCGACAACTGCTTACGATCATTGAAGCGTTGCAGCTGCCGGATTGCTGGCTCTGTGCCGGGTACCTGCGGAATTATTTATGGGGTTTTCTCAGCGGAAAAATAGCGGAGGTGCCGCTAACGGATATTGATGTCGTGTTTTATGATCCGACTGTAAGCGTAGAAGAAACAGCAGCGATCGAAGCGCAACTGCGTCGTTCGTTTCCTGAATTTCCTTGGGAGGTTCGAAATCAAGCGGTGATGCACCAGCACAATTTTGCCGAGGAGCCGCCTTATACAAGTACCTTCGATGCTTTAACGAAATTTCCAGAGCGTTGTACAGCGGTGGCGGCACGAATGAATCAAGGCAAGCTTGAATTGATGGCGCCTTTTGGTTGGCAGGATGTTTGCAGTATTCGGGTGCGGCCAACACCGCATTTCGCCCAAAATGAACAGTACCTTGCGGTTTACCGACAACGCCAAGCGATCAAGCAGTGGCAGAAAATTTTGCCGCAGTTGTCGATTGAAGAGATCGACAACTAAAAAAGAACACTCGCGTGATGCGGCGATTTCCAAAAGTTAGACGAAAAAGCTAACTGATGGGAATCGCTGCATATGACGCGAGTGTTTTTTTATTAACGCAAAGCCAATCGTTGCGCCAAGCGGTTTCTTAAAAAGATACCTAGATAAGCTGCGGCAACGGCTTTGATGATCCCGGGGATAATAAACAAAACAAAACCACCGTTAAAAGCAGCCGGCCACGCCATGTCCGTGCTCCATTTCAGCCATAATGTACCAAACAACAAAGTTGCCAGCGCACCGACAATATTGCCGATCACTGCTCCTGTGTAGCGAAACGCCGTTTTTTCTACGACCAATCCAGTAAGCAATCCGTTAAAGAGGAAGCCGACTAAATAGCCGCCAGTTGGTCCTAATAAAACACCGATACCGCTGGAAAAACCAGCGAAAACGGGCAAACCGATCAATCCTAACAGCAAGTAGATGATGATCGCCATCGTTCCTGTTCGCGTGCCAAGGAAAGTCACCGCCAGGCCGATCGCAAAGGTTTGTCCTGTCAATGGGATCAAACCTAACGGAATCGTCAATTGGGAAAGACCAGCAATAATGATCGCAAATAATGCGGCATGGATTTGTTCACGTAATGATAATTTCATCGAATCCTTCTCTCTCATAATAATTTCGTTAACCTGAAATCATTTTATTTGGTTAACGAAATTATAAACGGTGGTTTACCAAAAGTAAAGAAGAATCTTGTTTTTTTAGTGTCCTTTTTTTAATAGGACAAGTAAGTTCTTTGAGGAGAGGAAAGGGGCGATTTCTTCCAACTCATCTGTTGAGAAGGGCAGTGCTTGAACAAGCCGGCAGATCGTTGCTTCTGTCAGAAAAGGCAGCAGTTCTTCGATTTTATCATAAGATAAGCGCTCTGAAGCGACAACGTTTGGCTGTTCTAGGGCGGTCAGCAGGAGCTCATCCAGATACGGTGCAGGTAAAAAGGGCAGCAGTTCTTCAATCTCAGAAAAGTGAAAGTCAGGGGTTTCAAGCCAACCTTTGACTTCTCCCGCCAAAAAGTTGGGGGTTAAAAAGGGCGCCGCCTCTTCCCAAAAAGCCATGGAATAGTGGTTGCCTTTCAGGAGCTCTTCTACTTGGGGCTTTTTCAAAAACGGCAGGAGTTCTTCCAGTACCTCTTCTGGGATATTCTCGGCGCCATTTAACAGGTGTTGTAAGTCGGCGCTGGTCAAATGAGGTGCTAGTCTAGGCAATAAGTCTAGGTCTAAAGAAGTTTCTTGAAACGGCTCTTCTTGAATCAATGCCGACAATTCTTGCGGTTTGATCAGCGGAGCTAGTTCGGCGATTTCTTCTGGCTGTGCGGTTCCTGCTTGATAATGTTGAACCGCAGCTGCTGGCTTCCCTAACAGCTCATCGATGGATAGGTCTAAAATCGCTGCTAGCTGCGGCAATTTTTCAATGTCCGGCAGTGAGTTGCCCCGCTCCCAATTACTGACCGCCTGATAGCTGACGAGTAACTGGTCTGCCAAGTTGCTTTGGGTCAGATTTTTTTCTTTGCGTTTGGTAGCGATCTGCTGACCAATTTTTCTCATGTTGAATTCACTCATAAATGAATTCCCCCTTTCATGCTCTAAGTATAGTTTCTCAGAAGGTGGAAACGCAATCAAGCTGTGATTGAGCAGGCGAATGCCGACTCAATCACAGCTTGAGTTTACGAATGGATGAGCTGAAGGAGGTGTTCACCAAACGCTTGTGTCGTTAAACAGACTGCTTCGGGCATCAACTGTGCGAAGTCGGCAGTGACGTGCTGACTTTGCAAGGCTTGTTCAATGGCTTGCGTCAGTATCGCAGCAGCTTCCGGCCAGTTCAAATGTTCTAATAGCATGCACGCCGATAGCAACAGGGAACAAGGATTGGCTTTGCCAAGTCCTGCGATATCCGGTGCCGTTCCGTGGGTAGCTTCAAAGATGGCTGCCCCAGTAGCGTAGTTGATATTGGCGCCGGGGGCGATCCCGATGCCGCCGACTTGTGCAGCCAGTGCATCAGAAATGTAGTCGCCGTTCAAATTACAAGTGGCAATGACGTCGAATTTTTCTGGATACAAAAGGATCTGTTGTAAAAAGTTGTCGGCGATCACGTCGTTAACAACGATTTTCCCAGCCGCTTTTGCCGAAGCAAGGGCGGCTTCGGCTGCCTTTGAGCCGTTTTCTGCTTTGATTTTGTTGTATTGATTTATTGTAAAACACTGGGCGGCATACGTGGTCTCTGCAAGCTGATAGCCCCAGTTTTTAAAGCCGCCTTCTGTAAATTTCATGATATTGCCTTTATGCACTAGTGTCACCGTGGGACGCTTTTGAGTGATCGCATACTCAATGGCAGCAGCGATCAAGCGCTGACTGCCTTCTAAAGAGATCGGCTTGATGCCAATAGCGGCAGTTTTAGGAAAACGAATCGCCTTGACGGCAAAGTCTGCTTGCAGTGTCTGGATCAAACGCTGTGTTGCGTCGTCGTCTTTGGCAAATTCGATGCCAGCATAAACATCTTCAGTATTTTCTCGAAAGATCACCATATCGGTTTTTTCTGGCTGTTTTAAAGGCGAAGGGACTCCTGTAAAATAGCGAACAGGTCTGACACAGGCATAAAGATCTAGCGTTTGCCGCAAGGTGACATTCAAGGAGCGAAAGCCCTCGCCAATTGGGGTAGTCAACGGTCCTTTTAAGGCGTATTGCTGGGCCTTGATCGTATCGATGGTTGCTTGCGGCAGCCATTCCCCTGTCTGTTCAAAGGCGGCTTCTCCAGCTAAAACTTCTAGCCATTCGATGTGGCGCTGATTTTCATAGGCTTTATTTACAGCGGCATCAATCACAGGTTGCGCAGCCTGCCAAATCTCGGCACCGATGCCGTCTCCTGCAATGTAAGGAATGGTGATCGTCGTTGCTTGATGGGTTGTTTGGTTAGGCATGGGCAGCTCCTCCTAATTCCGCTTTTTTTCGAATGACCATTGGCAAAATTCCTTGATGCTTCCAATAGCGAATATCTGCAGGGGCATCAAAGCGCAGGCGGGTCATAAAGGAAACAGTCTTTCCGTCGGTCCGTTGCGCAGTGACTTCGATCAGCTGCTTGACCACTGGCTCTTCTGGCAAAGCGATCGAGAATGCTTCGCTGCCGTCCAAATCAAACGAGGCGGCACTTTCACCAGCCAGATATTCAAGAGGAATGATCCCCATCATGACCAAATTGCTGCGATGGATCCGTTCGAAGCTTTCTGCTAAAACGACTTTAACGCCTAACAATTGTGTTCCTTTGGCGGCCCAGTCGCGAGAAGAACCCATGCCATAATCTTTACCGGCTAAAATGATACAGCTTTGGCCGGCTTTTTGGTAATTCATAGCGGCGTCAAATATCGACAAGGTTTCCCCAGTTGGAAAATAATGCGTGACACTGCCAGTACTGCCAGGAACCAGCTGGTTTTGCAGACGGATGTTGCCGAAAGTTCCCCGCATCATAATCTGATGATTGCCGCGCCGCGAGCCAAAGGAGTTGAATTCACGATACGGAACCTCTTTTTCTTGTAAAAATTTTCCAGCTGCAGAATCCATACTGATGCTGCCAGCAGGAGAAATATGGTCAGTGGTGACCGAATCACCCAATTTTGCCAAGACTTTCAGATCGGCTAAGACATCTGGTTTAGGCAATTCTTTGGTCAATGTTTCAAAGTAGGGCGGATGAGCAATGTAAGTAGATTGTTCCTCCCATTCATAACATGCGCTCGTGGTGGTTTCGATCGCATTCCAGCGTTCATTGGCATCAAAAAGATGCTCATAGGCAGCGCGAAATGCTTCTGGTCCGACGTATTCTTGAACGTAAGCATTGACTTCTTCATTGCTAGGCCAAATATCAGACAAATACACCGGCTCGTCATTGACGATAGCTAATGGTTCTTTTGTCAGATCTTTGCGAATGCTGCCAGCAATCGCATAGGCAACTACTAACGGCGGTGAAGCCAAATAATTGGCTTTGATCTGTGGATGGATTCTTCCTTCAAAATTCCGATTGCCTGACAGAACCGATGCTACCAATAGATTTTCTGCCTCAATTGCTTCAGCGACCGGCGCTTCTAAAGGACCGGAATTTCCGATACAGGTAGTACAACCGTAGCCCACTAAATAAAAGCCGAGTTGCTCTAAATACGGCAATAAACCACTGTTTTGCAAATAGGTGGTCACGATCTGGGAGCCAGGTGCAAGGGAGGTTTTGACCGTACGCGGAACAGTCAGACCTTTTTCAACGGCCTTTTTGGCCAATAAGCCTGCAGAGAGCATGACGAAAGGATTGCTAGTATTCGTACAGCTAGTGATTGCCGCCAAAACGATATCGCCGGTCGCTAATTTGTCAGGTGCAGCATCTGGCCAAGCAACGGTGGCTTCTTTTTGCCATTCATCCTCCGAAAGACCAAAGCCCTTAGGACCAACGGCTGCCGTGACAGATTGCTCAAAATCATGATGGACCGCCGGAAGCAAAATCCGATCTTGCGGGCGTTTGGGGCCCGCTAATGCCGGCTGAACTTCTGCTAGATCAATGGTGATCGTCTTAGTATAGGTCGGCACGGTCGTTTCATCATAAAAGAAATGGTTGGCTTTGGCGTAAGCGGCAACGAGTTCGATCAGCTTGGTGGAGCGACCGGTCGTTGCTAAGTAGTTCAAGGTCTCTTGATCGATCGGACAAAAGCCGCAAGTCGCACCATATTCGGGAGCCATGTTTGCTAGCGTTGCTCGATCAGCTAAACTTAAATGACGATAGCCAGGACCGAAGTATTCGACAAATTTTCCAACCACTTTTTCGATTCGCAGCACTTCAGTTACTTTTAGTGCTAAATCGGTAGCGGTGGTACCTGCAGGCATCTCGTTGATAAACTTCACTCCAATGACTTCAGGTGTAGGGAAGAAAGAAGGCTCGCCAAGAATCGCAGCTTCCGCTTCAATACCGCCAACCCCCCAACCGAGAACCCCCAGACCATTGATCATCGTGGTGTGAGAATCGGTTCCTTGCAATGTATCAGGAAACAGCAGACGTTGATCTTCGTGTGTTTTTTGCAAGATCACATCAGACAATGATTCGATGTTGACTTGATGAATGATCCCTGTTTCAGGCGGAACGACTTCGAAATTGTCGAAAGAACCTTGCGCCCATTTCAAGAATTGATAGCGTTCTGCGTTGCGTTCAAATTCCCGCTCCGTATTAAAAGCGATCGCCCCAGGCTTACCAGCTTGATCGACTTGCACAGAGTGGTCGACGACGAGTGTGACGGGGATCTCAGGATTGATGTCTTCTGCGGCACCGCCTAAAGCGACCATCGCATCCCGCATGGCAGCCAAATCAACGACTGCCGGTACCCCAGTAAAGTCTTGCAAGACGACCCGCTCTGGTTTGAATGGCACGACGCCAGTAGGGCTTTCTGCCTGCCAATTCGCTAAAAATGGTAAATAATCCTCTGTAATTTCCTCGTCTTGATGACGAGCAACACTTTCCAATAAAACTCGAATGGAGTAGGGCAAGCGAGATAAATCAGCCCCTAAGTCTTGGGTGATTTTCGCTAAGTCAATATACGTGTATTGGGTGTCATTGACGGTTAATTGAGTTTGCCACTTCATAAGAATCCTCCTTTTACGAAGATAATCGTACTTATTAGGAATAATTATACGTTGATAATTTAAAAAATCAATTAAATTTATGAAAAATATTTCATTTTCTCGACATCATGCTATAATGTGTGAAAGTTTGTTAAAAAGCAGCGATTCTTTCGGATGGTTATTTTAACGATGTTTGTATACGGTTAAATAACATTGAAGTAGCTGGTTCGGAGAAAGATTGGAGGTAACATCACCGTGGAAAGATTAGAAAAGAAAGAGAAAATGGCATATCTGGCATCGCAATGTGAGAAATACAATTTGATCGATGTGAATCTTTATTCAGAATATGATGTTAAGCGTGGTCTAAGGGATTTGAATGGAACTGGTGTATTAGCTGGATTAACGACAATCTCGACTATTTATCCAGAAAAAATCATTGCCGGGAAGCCGATCGAGGCTTGTGGCGAACTGCGTTATCGCGGAATTGACATCAACGAGTTAGTTGCAGGCTTCGTCAATGAAAAACGCTTTGGCTTTGAAGAAGTTGCATATTTATTACTTTTTGGCGAACTGCCAAATAAAACAGATCTTGCGGCGTTTCATTGCCTATTAGCAGAAAAACGTACTTTGCCGACCAATTTTGTTCGTGACGTCATTATGAAAGCACCTTCTTCTGATATCATGAATAGTTTATCTCGCAGTATCTTGACACTGGCAAGTTATGATCCACAAGCAGATGACATCAGCATTGAAAATGTATTGGAACAAAGTCTGATGCTGATCAGTGTCTTTCCGCTCTTGGCAATCTACGGTTATCATGCCTACAATCATTACAATCAAGGGGAGAGTATGTATATCCACCGCCCGACCGAAGAGTTGAGTACAGCTGAAACGATTTTGACTATGCTGCGCCCAACGAAAGAATATAGCTTCCAAGAAGCCCAAACATTGGATATGGCACTCGTTTTGCATATGGAACATGGCGGCGGGAATAATTCGACCTTTACGACACGAGTGGTTACCTCCAGTGGGACGGATACCTATTCAACGATTGCCGCAGCACTAGGTTCTTTGAAAGGACCTAAACACGGTGGTGCCAATATCAAAGTGACAGAAATGATGGGGGATTTGAAGCGCAACGTTGCTGACCTTACCGATGAACAGGCGATCCGCAGCTATTTGGAAGCAGTCTTAGATAAAGAGGCGTTTGACCGTAAAGGCTTGATTTATGGCATGGGCCACGCGGTATATAGCGACAACGACCCCCGTGCGGCGATTTTTAAGAATTATGTGGCAAAACTGGCGCAAGAAAAAGGATCAGAAGCTTGGCAAGAATATCAATTGTATACGATGGTGGAACGTATTGCTCCTCAAGTCATCAATGAAAAGCGCAAAATCTACAAAGGAGTCAGTGCCAATATCGACTTTTTCAGCGGGTTTGTTTATAACATGTTGGATCTACCAGAAGAACTGTATACACCAATGTTTGCTATTGCACGGATCGTCGGTTGGTCCGCCCATCGGATCGAAGAGCTGGTCAACGCACAAAAAATCATGCGCCCCGCCTATAAAGAAGTGTCCAGCGATCGCGAATATATCGATATTGAATCAAGGTAGATCAAAACAGCAGGGAGGACGCTCGCTGCTGTTTTTCATAGGAAAAGCACTTTTTACATAAATAAAGCAGGTTTTTGGCGTATTTTTTATAGAAGAAAAGAGAATAAAATGCTAGATTTGGTGAAGGAAATTGTTATAAACGTCACTATATCAGTGTTTTCCTTTTTTTCACACAGAGATGCAAAAAATGATTATAAAATTAGGTGCTTTTTAGGTATGATAGAAGGTGTGACAAAGGAGGATGACTTATTTAATGAAAATGAAAAAATGGATGGCAATCTCTGTCATTTCCAGTCAATTGTTGACCCTGTTGCCGGTTTCTGCTGCGGCTTCTGCTGTGAGTCGTGAATCAAATGTTGATCAAACGAGTGCATTGATGTCTGTGTCAAGTGAAGACGGAGGAGCAACTACAGAAGCATCGACCGGAGAGTCTGACGTGCCAAGAACGCCAGCTGAAAATGATGAAGCTGTTCCGGCACAACCAGCACCGACGCCGGAACCCGAGCCCAGCCCGGAGCCAACACCAGAACCTGAGCCGAGTCCGGAACCAACACCGGAACCTGAGCCAAGTCCAGAACCGTCAGAACCAACTGAGCCTGCTCCGGAACCGACACCAGAACCCGAGCCTACGCCAATTCCGGCACCGGCACCGGAGGAACAAGATCCAGAGGGGGAACCAAGTCAACCGACAAAACCAGAAACGAACCCGAGCCAGCCAACGCCTGAGATCAAGGAAGTGCCCAATGTACCTGAATTGACAATCACAACACCTCAGACTGGTGGCACGTCAAAATTTGAAGTCACCCCAGTCAAAGAAACATGGGACTTTATTATGGAGATTGGTGAGGATGCCCGTAAAGTCGGCTTAGAAGAAGATCTTTACGCATCTGTGATGATTGCCCAAGCAATCTTAGAATCCGGTAGTGGGCAAAGTCAGTTGAGTCAGGAGCCGTTCTATAATCTTTTTGGGATCAAAGGACTATATGAAGGAAATGGGGTTTCTTTCCCAACACAAGAAGACGATGGAAACGGCAATTTGTACACCATCCGTTCGACCTTCCGTCAGTATGACAGCATCGAATCTTCTTTAAAAGATTATGCGAAATTGTTGAAAGAAGGATTGGCTCACAATCCGAATTTTTATAAAGGCGCTTGGAAGTCAGAAACCGAAACCTATGAAGATGCCACGGAATATTTGACGGGACGGTATGCATCAGATACGCAATACAATGAAAAATTGAACGCTTTGATCGAAGCTTATGCGTTGACGAGTTATGACAAAGAGAAAGCAGAGTTGCCAACGGGTAATGAAAAAATGATTTATCCGGTTAGTGATCCGGTCATCTCATCAATGTTTGGTCCACGGGGTAGCGGGTTCCATCGTGGGGTCGACTTTGCAGCACCTCAAGGAACCCCGATCATGGCTAGTCTTTCAGGAACGGTGATTCGCTCAGAATATCATGCTTCCTGGGGGAATTATGTAGCGATCGAACATCAAAATGGCTTGACGACACTGTATGCTCACAATCACCGCAATTTAGTAGAGGTTGGGCAGACGGTGGAACAAGGCGAAGTGATTGCTTCCATGGGAAGTACGGGGAACAGTACAGGTCCTCACTTGCATTTTGAAGTTAGTCTTTCACCTAGTTTAGCCCGGCATCAACTGATTGATCCATTAGATGCCTTGTCAAAATAACAAAGAAAAAAGGAGAGCAGTGTAGCTGCTTTCTTTTTTTTGTCAAGAAAAACGAATCATTTCAAGAAAATTATGCTTTGAGATTTTTTTAGCGCATTCATTTTATTTCGCATGATAAATTTATTCCGAAAACAAGTGTTTTTCTTTGTAAAAAAAACAAAAAGAATTTATGCTAGAAAGGTAGGGAAAAAAATTCCCAAGAGGAATGTCCACTTTAGACAAGGTCGTGTATGCGACTTTGCGATGTCTCTAGTATCCTTTCTTATTTAACCAAGGAGTGTGAAAAATGACTGACGATCAGCAAACAACGAATGTGTCTAATGAAGCAGCGCAAGCAAGTCCACTGTCCTTTGAAGAGAAAGTCATTGAAACAATTGTTGGTGTCGCTTTGCAGTCAATTGATGGCTTGATTAGTGTAAATGGCAGATTTCTTTCAGATATGACCGAAAACCTTGAAGAACAGCCGCAAGTCGCGTCTGGTATTGATGTGGAAGTTGGCAAAGAAGAGGTTGCAGTTGATTTGGAAGTAATCGTGGCTTACGGCAAAGATATCCCCAAACTCTTTGCGCAAGTCCAAGAAGTGGTCTTAGAAGAAATTAGCCGCTTGACTTCTTTGAAAGTCAAAGAGATCAATATTCGAATCGCCGATATCGTCAAACAGGAAACGATCCATCAAATCGAAGGTTGAGCACCAGACAAAAAATCGAAGTACATCAAAGAGAAAGGAAGAATGAACAAATGATATCACTATATACAACACCCAGCTGTACGTCATGTCGTAAAGCCCGTGCATGGTTGACCGAAAATGAACTACCATTTAAAGAGAGAAACATTTTTAGCGATCCATTAAATAGTGATGAACTAATGGAGATTCTTTCTTTAACGAAAAATGGAACGGAAGACATTATATCTACTCGTTCGAAAGTGTACCAAAAGTTAGACATTGATTTAGAAGAGTTGAAGCTAGAAGAGCTGCTTTCATTGATCGAAAAATACCCGAACTTATTGAAACGACCAATTATATTAGATGAGAACAAACTCCAAGTGGGGTACAATGAAGAAGATATTCGTAAATTCGTGCCACGAAGCTTACGAAAGATCATTTTCAAACGACGCCAAACAGAGCTGCTCATGTTTAATTATCGCCAAAAGCAAGAAGAAGGCGAATCTGTTGCGAACTTTATCTAATAAAATAATAGGAACAAAACCGGCAAATGAATACAGCGATGTATCATTGTCGGTTTTTTAGTATTTTTTCAAGGGTCTTCTTAAGAGGATCCGTAAATCCGTTGATTCCAAAAAAAAACACGATTCCAAAAAGGAATCGTGTCGGTTGAAATCTTAAAGTTTTTGGTTGTAGAATTCAACGACTAGTGCTTCGTCAACTTCTGCAGACAATTCATCACGCTCAGGTAAACGAGTTAATGAACCTTCTAATTTTTCGCTATCAAAGCTTACAAATGACGCGCGGCCAGCTGTTGCTTCAACTGCTTCTTTGATTGTTGAGATGTTTTGTGATTTTTCACGAACGCTGATGACTTGTCCAACTTCAACGTGGTATGAAGGGATATCAACGCGTTTGCCATCAACTAAAACGTGACCGTGGTTTACTAATTGACGTGCTTGACGACGAGTAGTTGCTAAACCTAGACGGTAAACAACGTTATCTAAGCGTTGTTCTAACAAGATCATGAAGTTAACACCGTGTTTACCTTCTTTGATTTTGCTTGCTTTGATAAACAATGTACGGAATTGACGTTCGTTCATGCCATACATATGACGCAATTTTTGTTTCTCAGTTAATTGCATGCCGTATTCTGATTTTTTGCCACGGCTGTTTGGTCCGTGTTGACCTGGAGCGTAAGGGCGACGTGCCAATTCTTTTCCAGTTTCTGATAAAGAAATTCCTAAACGACGAGAAATTTTCCATGATGGTCCTGTATAACGAGACATAATTTAGTTCCTCCAATAAAATAGTTTGGAGTAAAATAATCCGTTGAAAAACTCACATTCGTGCAGTTCGTTCTTCAATCTTCACCTTTGCAGCCGCGGTTACGCAATTGCACCCGAGGGGCAACGAACTGGTGACGAGCTGTTATTTTCCTGCTGCATTATTTTACACAAGGAATAGTATACGACAAACTAGGGGCAAAAGTCAAGATGGAACTGACTTTGGATTTGATGAAAACAAATCTTGAAATTTTTCATTAATTACTTATATTTTCAAATATCTCTTTACAAAACAGCTTTTCGTCATTAGAATATGAAAGTATTGTGCAAATGATAACGAAGTGAAATTATTCATAAAAGGAGTAGAAAAAATGAATCCAGTATCCCCATTATTTGAGAAGATCGATTCTTCCATAGAAAAGAAAATCGATCTGATCAAGAGTAGTTATTTGCGTTACGCTGTACGTGCGATGATGGCTTGTTTATTCTTGACCCTCGGAACAGCTATTGCTTTTGCGATCGCTATGAAAGGTGAATCGATGGTTCACGGGTTAGGAAAAATTTTGTATGCATTTATGTTTAGCTGGTCTTTAGTCATGATTCTTTATATGAACGCAGAATTAGGAACATCGAATATGTTATATATGACTGTTGGGGTTTACCGGAAACGTCTAAGTATTCCTTTGGCATTGAAAATTTTGTTTACGTGCGTCTTATTCAACTTGATCGGCGGCGTGATCTTTGGCTCGATCGTTGCGCTGACAGGTCCGTTCCAAGGACTGACAGCAGATAACTTTATGCTGACCTCGATCACTGCGAAATTAGAAAAATCCACTATCCAAATTTTAGTAGAAGCGATGTTTGCCAATATCGTAGTAAACACAGCCGTGTTAGTAAGTATGCGGATGAAAGATGACGCCGGAAAAATAGCGGCCATCATTTTCATCATCTTCATCTTTGCTTTCTTAGGCTTTGAACACGTTATTGCTAACTTCCCAGCATTTACTTTAGCTTTCTGGGCTTCAGGCGGACACTTGGCAGGTATGACTGTCGGCAGTGTGATCCATAATTTAGTCTTTGCCTTTATCGGCAACTATATCGGCGGTGGCTTGGTCATGGGACTTGGCTATGCATGGTTGAACAACTCAAAATCGACCTATGTCGACTAATCATAATCAAGGAAAAGAAGCAGCGATGCTTCTTTTTTTTACGAAAAAGTGGATTGACAGCTCTTCGACCTTCTGATATCCTTGTTAAAAATCAAACAGAAAACACGTTGATAAAGAAAGTAAGATTTTGCGGAATTCCTGACAGAGAGCCCTGACAGCTGAAAATGGGCGGAAGAAAACGAATCTGAAAATGGCTTTTGAGTGGGTACTTCGAGAAAAATTTTTTTAGAGGTGCACGGCGATCTCCGTTATCATGGATCCCAATATCACGCAGTAGCGTCGCATTGGAGCAGAGGTGTTTGCTGTAAGGCAGATACAAACAAAGGTGGTACCATGTAAGTTATTACATCCTTAGGAGAATACTCTCTTAAGGATTTTTTTTTACCCAAAAAAAGGAGGAATTCAGATGTGTCAATCAATCAATCACCATGAAATCGTTGGAAGTTTTCTGCGGCCAGAACCCCTCAAGAAAGCCAGAGAGGCCTATACCGCAGGTGTTATTTCTGGAAAAGAGTTGAAAGAAGTGGAAGATCAAGCAATCAAGGAGTTGATTGCTAAGCAAAAAGCAGCCGGCCTGAAGGTGGTAAGCGATGGCGAGTTTCGGAGAAGTTATTGGCACCTTGACTTCTTCTGGGGGCTTGCTGGGGTCGAGCATACGCTCATGGAGCAAGGATACTTGTTCCAGGGAGAAGAGACTCGAGCGGATTCAGCGCGACTTGTTGGCAAGGTTGCCTTTGATCCTTCGCATCCTGTATTTGATGAGTATCTGTTTGCGGCCAAAGTTGCCGAGGGAGTACCGGTGCGTCAAAGCATACCGGCGCCTGCACAGTTTTATGCAGAATTGGTTCGTGATACAAATGAAGCTTATGTAGACCGCTTTTATCCAGATCGAGAAGTATTATTTGAGGATATTGGTCGTGCCTATCGAGAAACGATCCTTGCCTTGTATACACTTGGTTGCCGACAGATCAAACTGGATGATTGTACGTGGGGAATGCTAGTTGATCAGAATTTCTGGCAAACGATGACCAATGGTTCATTCGATCCAACCGCATTACAAGAAATATACGTGGAGTTGAATAATCGTGCGTTAGTAGATCTACCAGAGGATCTTCATGTGACGACCCACATTTGTCGTGGCAATTATCACTCGACGTGGGCTACTTCCGGGGGATATGAACCAGTAGCGGCTACTTTGTTTGGTCGTGAGACTGTGGAGGCCTTTTTCTTAGAGTTTGACGACGAGCGCTCCGGTGGCTTTGAACCATTGCGTTACGTGCCGGCTGACAAAAAGGTTGTTTTAGGATTAGTGACGAGCAAAGACGGCCAATTAGAAGACAAAGCTTCCCTAATTGCTCGTATCAATGAAGCCAGTGCCTATATCCCCCTTGATCGTCTCAGCCTGAGCCCGCAATGTGGTTTTGCTTCAACAGAAGAAGGCAATATTTTATCAGAAGAAGAGCAATGGAAAAAAATAAACTTGATTACGGAAGTTGCCCAAGAAGTTTGGGGGCTTCAGGGAGTACCCGCTGTTTAAAAAATGAGAAAGTAGGAGAACAACTATGGCAGAAGTAGAAAGCTTTACACTGGATCACAACAAAGTGATTGCACCATATGTTCGTGTGATCACGACAGAAACTGGAGGAAAGGGAGATACCATCACCAACTACGATTTGCGCTTTGCTCAACCCAACAAAGCAGAGATCCCTACTGGAGCGATCCATACATTGGAGCACCTGTTAGCAGCACTGTTGCGGGATCGGTTAGAAGGAATCATTGATATTTCTCCTTTTGGTTGCCGTACCGGCTTTCATTTGCTTGTTTGGGAACGCTATGAGCCAGCTGAAGTTGCACGGGCATTAAAAGATACATTGACCCAAATCGTAACGGAGATCGAGTGGGAAGACGTTCAAGGAACAGATGCGAAAAGCTGTGGAAACTATCGAGATCATTCATTATTTTCTGCAAAAGAATGGGCAAAATCAGTACTCGAACAAGGAATCAGTGAAGATGCTTTTGAACGGAAAGTTGTTTAGGTGACGGTATGGTATTTCCCCAATTAAAGCAGAAAATCGTTCTTGTCATTGGTGGTGCTCAAGGGATTGGTGCAGCGGTTCGGCGTACATTTTTGACGGAATCAGCGGTCGTTATCGATGCGGATCGTCAATACAAAGATACGTTCAGTCAAACATCGGCTAATGCTTACCAATGTTTTCTCGATATTTGTGAAGAAGCATCCGTTTTGAGACTGCGCGATGAATTAGTTAAACGGCAACTGGTTCCTGACGTTTTGATTCATGTCGCGGGAATTTCGATCATGGATGATTTTTTAGCAAGTCAAACGGAAGACTTCGATCGGGTATTTGCTGTCAACACGCGAGGTGCCTACCTCGTTTTGCGAACATTTACTGCTGAGATGAAACAGGTCAAAAAAGCTGGCCGGGTAGTCGTTATTGCTTCACAAGCAGGGAAAAATCCTTATCGCGGGATGACAGCCTATGTAGCCTCTAAACATGCGGTCATTGGGTTGACGAAAAATTTGGCGTTAGAAGTAGCTGCTGACGGTATTCAGGTCAATGCTGTTTGCCCCGGGATCATTGAAACGGAAATGAAACAGCGTGAACGAGTTGACGGTGCTAAGCTTAGGGGGCTCACAGTAGCAGAAATTGAAGCAGAAGATGCTTCACAAGTGCCCTTAAGACGTACAGGGACACCACAAGATGTTGCGAATGTGGTTTTATTCCTAGCTAGTCCCTTAGCTAGTTATCTGACAGGGCAGGCGATCAACGTTACTGGTGGAATGACGATGCATGGATGAAAAAAGGATCAAAGTAGAAAGGGTGGTTGTGTAATGAAAAAAGCGATTTGGCTAACTTTAGTGAGTGCAGGTCTTTTATTGGTTGGTTGTGGGCAACAAGTAGAAACAAGAACAGAGGATCAAAAGGAGCAAGGGGAGACAGAAAAAGTTGTGATTGGTTCGGTGGGCAGCGATGCTCAGATATGGAAATTTATCGCTGATCTGGATGCCACTCGTGAAGCCGGTTTGACGATCGAAGTCAAGGAGATTGATAGTGGTCCCCAACTTAACACTGCTACAGTTGATGGTGAAGTAGATGTCAATGCCTTCCAGTCATTAGGGTATTTACTGAGTTTCAATCAAGACAGTGAGACGGCTTTGGTGCCGATTGCTACGACGTACATGGAACCGATGGGTATCTATTCTGACAAATATGAGGCGTTATCCGAAGTTCCCGAAGAAGCTACTGTGGCAATAGCTGACAATCCCGCTAATACCGCACGAGGGCTTCGTTTGTTGGAGACGGCAGGATTGATTACGCTATCTGCTGATTTTGATAATGGCACAGGGACACCCTCAGACGTTAGTGACAATCCTAGAAATCTCTCGTTTCGCTTGATCGATGACACAACCGGCCCGCGTATTTTACAAGACGTTGATTTAGCATTGATCAGCAACACTGTTGCGTTTGAAGGAGGACTGAATGTGCTGACAGACTCCCTTTATAAAGAAGAGATCGACCAAAATACGAAAACGAGCATCAATGTCTTAGTCACGACAAAAGACAGACAAGCAGAGCCAGCGCTCCAAAAATTGGCTGCATTATACCACAGTCAGGCGGTTAAAGAATATATTGAAGAAAACTTTGGTGGAACGAAAGTAGATGTACAAGAGGAGATTGAACCCTTATGGCAAGAACTCCAATAACGATCGCAATTGTGGCGGCAATGTCGGAGGAGCTGGCACCCTTTCATCAAATATATCCTGGAAAGCTGTTACGAAAACAAGGAAAATGTTGCATCACTGAGAGTCAGTGGTTCTACGAGGCGATGACAGGATCACTGGTTTTAATAGAAACAGGCATTGGAAAAGCCAATGCCGCATTTGCGACTGGCCTGCTCTGTGAAGGGGCTCGTCCGGATGTCATCATCAACACGGGGTCAGCAGGTGGGCTGAATCCTAAGTGTGCTGTAGGAGATGTTGTTTTTGCCCAACAACTGCTATACAGTGACGTGGATGCAACGGGTTTTTCCTATGATTTCGGACAAGTACCGCAAATGCCTGCTGTGTATCCATTACCGTCAGACTGGCAAAAGAAAATCACAAGGTACTTCGACACTCCGCAATCAACTGCAACCTATAAGCGCCACCAAGGAATGATTTTGACGGCGGATTCCTTTATGAGTAGCCCTGCCTTTGTTGAGCAAGTAAAAACGCGTTTTCCTGAGGCACTGGCTTCGGATATGGAGAGTACAGCGATTGCACAAATAGCAAAATTTTATCGGGTACCTGTAGTGAATATTCGTGGGATCTCCGATCTTGCGGGGGCAGAGGCACCGCAAGTTTTTGAGCAGCAGCTAGCTACTGCTGCGAGACATGCCTTCATAGAAGTTCAGCAGTTTCTGAAATTTCTCTTGAAAGAAGCTATCATCCCTTAACGGAGCGTTGAAATCAGCGCCTATTTGTGTTAAGAATAAGTATGTACGGTTTTTCTTGCTGTTTTTTGTAAAAATGACCGCAACCAAGACCAAAATCTTAGTTACTTCTTAATAGAAAGCGAGCCTTAACCTTTTATGAATCGGAAATTCTTTGCCTTTGATATTGATGGAACCTTGCTTGACTCGAACAAACAGCCACTAGACAGTACGCTAAAAGCCCTTGATCTTTTACGAGATGCTGGCCATTTCGTGACCGTTGCCACTGGGCGCAGTCGTTTCCACGCCCAAGATATTATTCGTTCGTTGTCCTTTGATAATTACATTTTATGTAATGGGGCAGCTGCTTTTCTTTCGCATCAGCAGGTATATAAAAACTTACTCGATGAAACGCAATTGGCTGCTTTCGTGGCAGAAGCCCAAGAGCTTGGGATCGACACGGCATTTGTCGGGATGGATACAGCGAAACGAGCGTCTTCGTTGGATATTGCTAAAATGGAAGCAGCGATGCATTCCTTTGGTGCCCAACTTCCTGAATTGGACATGGATTTTCCTGAAGAAAAAGAAGTCTATCAAGCATTGGCTTTTTACGGAAAAGAGTATGAGCATTTCTTTGACGAGAAATACAGCAAACTGCGTTTTGTGCGTTGGCATGAAAACAGTGTGGATGTCGTTCCAAAAGAAGGCTCCAAAGCAGCAACGATCCTGTGTGTCGCGGAACAATTAGGGATAGCGCAAGAAGATGTGATCTGCTTTGGTGATGGCCAAAACGATCGTGAGATGCTGACCGCCGCAGGTGTCGGTGTGGCCATGGGCAATGCGGTCTCTGAGATCCAACAAGTCGCAGATATGGTGACCGCTAGCAATGATGAAGATGGCATCTGGTTAGCCTTAAAAGAATTACAACTGATTTAAAAGGAATCCTTTAGACATAGCACAGCCGGTTTGCGGCATCTGTGCTATGTTTTTTTGTTTTTTCTCGGTCGCAAAGAAAATAAATTGGTACAATAGAAAAAAAGGGGGAATGCAGCAAATGAAAATCGCATTGATTGCTCATGATCGAAAAAAGGATGTAATGGTAAAATTAGTGACTGCCTATCGAGAAATTTTAGCGCAGCACGAACTTTTTGCAACAGGAACTACGGGAAAGAGAATTGAAGAAGCAACCCAGTTGCCTGTCCACCGCTACAAATCAGGACCGCTGGGAGGAGATCAGCAAATTGGCGCCATGATTTCGCAAGATGATTTGGACATGGTGATCTTTTTGCGCGATCCTTTAGCCGCACAACCCCATGAACCAGATGTAACGGCATTGATTCGCTTGTCAGATGTATACGAGATTCCTTTAGCCACCAATATGGGAACGGCAGAAATCTTGCTGCGCGGGTTAGCAGCTGGCTTTGCTGATTTTCGACAAGTGATCCACGAAACGGACAATCGACCCTTGTCGTTATAGGGAGAACAAAATAATTGAAGAAAAAGGACGTGCAGAATTGAAAGCAATCTTAAAGGATTTTTTGACCTATGCAAAAATGAATACTCGCTCGGACGCGACGAGTCAGAGCATCCCAACGACGCCGGGACAAGTTGAGTTGGCTCTTTTACTAAAAGATCAGTTGATCGAGATGGGGGTAGCGGATGTTGCTTACTATGAAAAGAATAGTTTTGTGATCGGACGTCTACCTGGTAATCCTGAAAAAACGGCGATTGGCTTTATTGCCCATGTAGATACGGCAGATTTCGAAGCTGAAAATATTCAGCCGCAGATCCATGAAAATTACGATGGCAAGGATGTTTGTTTAAATAAAGAAAAAGCCATTTATATGACAACTGCTGAATTTCCGAACCTCAAAGACTATATTGGCGAAACGTTGATCACAACGGATGGAACGACCCTGCTGGGGGCAGATGATAAAGCTGGTATCGCAGAGATCATTGACGCACTGCGCGTCTTACAAACGATGGATGCGCATAAACGTGGCGATGTCTGGGTTGCTTTTGGTCCTGATGAAGAGATTGGGACTGGCGCTGATCGCTTTGATGCGGCGGATTTTCCAGTGGCATTTGCTTACACGATGGACAGTGGTCGTGTGGGGCATATGGAATATGAAACCTTTAATGCTGCTCGTATCGATATAACGATCGATGGTACGAGTGTGCATCCTGGGACTGCTTACGGTCGTTTGGTCAACGCCTTGAAAATCGCGCATCAAATCGACGATGCATTACCAGCAGAGGAAGTTCCTGAACGCACCCGCGGGTATGAAGGTTTTTACCTACTGCACAATTTGACGGGACATATTGGTCGAGCAGAAGTTTCTTATATCATTCGTGATCACGATCATACGCTTTTTGAACAGCGAAAAGCCAACATCGTGGGGATCATTGACGAATTGAACACAGCCTATGGGCAAGAACGTATCACCTATACGCTGTATGACCAATATTACAATATGGGGGATTTGATCAAGAAAGATCCCCGCAGTATCGAAGCTGCCCGAGCAGGGATGCAAGCGATTGGCGTGACGCCGATCGAAGCGCCGTTTCGTGGTGGGACCGATGGCTCGAAAATCACCTATAAAGGCATTCCAACACCGAACTTATTTGTCGGCGGTGAAAACTTCCATGGACAATATGAATTTATTACCGTGGAAGCGATGGAAAAAGCCCGTGATTTGATCGTGGCGATCGTGGAACATGTAGGACAAGAGGACACCACTGTTTCCTAAGAGAATCGAGCGACACGCTAGACCCATGCGAAAGAGTCTAGCGTGTTTTTTTGTTTTGCTGCAGGGAAGAACCGCAAGTGAAAGAACCTTTTTTTTCTGGACCAAAACCCTTATAATAGAAAAGAAGCTAAAAGAGAAGAGGAAAAATGTGTGCGGGTATTATTCATTGGAGATGTAGTTGGTTCATTAGGAAGAGAAACGATCACGGAGTACCTTCCAAAATTAAAAAAGGTGTATCGACCACAGGTGACGATCGCGAACGGTGAGAATGCAGCGGCGGGTCGTGGGATCACTGGTAAAATCTATAAGAAATTTTTGCAAGATGGTGTCGATGTCGTGACATTAGGCAATCATACATGGGACAACCGTGACATTTTTGAATTTATTGGCGATGCGAAGAAAATGATTCGTCCAGCCAATTTTCCAGAAGGAACACCGGGCGTCGGCATGGTATTTGTGAAAGTCAACACCATTGAATTGGCGGTGATCAACATGCAAGCTCGCTCGTTCATGGTCGACCTTGATGATCCGTTTCGCAAAATGGATGAACTGGTTGCGATTGCCCGCAAACGTACACCGTTTATCTTTGTGGATTTTCATGGGGAAACCACCAGCGAAAAACAAGCGATGGGCTGGTATTTGGATGGCCGTGTTTCGGCAGTCGTCGGCACGCATACCCATGTCCAGACCAATGATGCGCGGATTTTGCCCCAAGGAACGGCTTATTTGTCAGATGTCGGTATGACTGGTCCTTATGATGGGATTTTGGGAATGAAACGCGAACCAGTCATTGAGAAATTTTTGACGGCGTTGCCGCAACGATTTGAAGTGATTGAAAAAGGCCGCAGTATTTTGTCGGCTTGCTTGCTTGAGATTGATGAAGCCACTGGTAAAGCAAAATCGATCCGTCCGATCCAAATCAGTGAAGATCGCCCGTTTACAGAATAGGAGAAGCATGGAAGAGCAATTAGTCAAAGAACCACACGTTGCCCAAGAGCTGGCTGCTTTGCAAAAGCTCTTATCTGATCATCCGATCGTTCAAGAATTTCAAGAAATCCAAGCAAGAGCCTTGCAAAACCAAGGGCTATTGGAGCTGGAAGAAGCGCTGAAGCAAGCGCAAAAAGAGATCGTTCAATTTGAGCATTATGAGAAACCTGAAGCAAAAAAAGCTGCCGAGCAGCGTTATGCGTCATTGACAAACGAATACGAGCAGCATCCTTTAGTGGTTGCTTATCGCCAAGCGTTACTGCAAGCAGATGAATTGCTGCAATATGTCACGACGGAGATCCAAAAGAAAATGAATAAAGCCATCGAGGAGGATGAAACCAATGCCTCAAAAAACTAAAAATACCCCGATGATGGAACAGTATTTAAGCATCAAGGCTCAGTACCAAGATGCTTTTTTATTCTATCGTTTAGGGGATTTCTATGAATTATTTAATGAGGATGCTGTCAAGGCAGCACAAATTTTAGAACTGACGTTAACCAGCCGCAACAAAAATGCGGAGGAACCGATCCCTATGTGTGGGGTGCCTTACCACGCCGCCAGCAATTACATCGACACCTTGATCGAGCAAGGCTACAAAGTAGCGATTTGTGAGCAAGTGGAAGATCCAAAAACCACCAAAGGAATGGTCAAACGCGAAGTCGTTCAACTGATCACGCCGGGAACGGTGATGGACAGTAAAGGCCTATCCGCCAAAGAAAACAACTTTTTGACAGCTGTTTTGCAGCAAGGGGAGCGTTTTGGCTTTGCCTATGTCGATCTAAGTACCGGTGAATTAAAAGCAGCGCAATTGGAAGATGAAGAAGCCGTCGTCAACGAGGCAGCCGCTCTGCAAACGAAAGAAGTCGTTTTGTGCAGCGAGATCCCTGAATCATTGCGAACAACACTGACCAATCGCTTGAATGTCGTGTTTTCTAAGCAAGAAACGTTGGAAGAAAATGCTGAATTTCAATTTTTAACAGAACCTCTCTCCCAAGAGTTAGAAAAAGTAGTCACAGGGAAGTTGCTAAGTTATTTGGCGATCACCCAAAAACGCAGTTTAGCCCATATTCAGCAAGCCGTTGAATATCAGCCGGATCATGCCTTGAAAATGGATCATTATTCCAAATTCAACTTAGAATTGACGCAGTCGATTCGAACCGGCAAAAAACAAGGGACTCTTTTGTGGTTGTTGGACGAGACAAAAACCGCAATGGGTGGCCGTTTGTTAAAGCAATGGTTGGATCGTCCCTTGATCCAGCCAAAGAAAATCACTGCCCGCCAAGAAATGGTCCAATCGTTACTGGACAGTTTCTTTGAACGAGCAGATCTGCAAGAAGCGTTGACGAAAGTCTATGACATGGAACGCTTAGTCGGACGGGTCGCCTTCGGAAATGTCAATGGCCGCGATTTGCTGCAGTTGAAATCTTCTTTGGAGCAAGTGCCTTTGATCGCGCAATTGCTGCAAGGGATCAACCGTGGCGAGTGGAATGACTTGCTGCTGGAATTAACGCCCTTAGATGATTTGGTTGCACTGATCGAAGCGGCGATCGATGAAGATGCCCCGTTGCAGATCACAGAAGGCAACATCATCAAAGACGGGTTCCATCAACAATTAGATGAATACCGTACGGCGATGCGTAACGGCAAGCAATGGCTGGCGGAATTAGAAGCCAACGAACGCCAAGCGACGGGGGTCAAAAACCTGAAAGTTGGGTTCAACCGCGTCTTTGGCTATTACATTGAGATCACGAAAGCCAATCTAGTGAATTTAGATACCTCTCGCTACGAGCGCAAGCAAACGTTAGCCAATGCGGAACGGTTTATTTCACCCGAGTTGAAAAAACTGGAGACTTTGATTTTAGAAGCCGAAGAGAAATCGGTGGATTTGGAATACCGCCTGTTTCTTGACGTTCGTGAAGAAGTGAAAAAGAGTATCACCCGTCTACAAAAGTTAGCCAAAGCCGTCAGTGCGGTCGATGTCTTACAAAGTTTCGCCACGGTTTCGGAACGTTACCAATACGTGCGGCCGACAGTAGCGAAAAAACGAGCGGTATCGATCATCGACGGCCGTCATCCTGTAGTGGAAAAAGTCCTTGGTCACCAAGAGTACATTCCGAATAGTATCGTGATGGATGAAGAAACAGAGATCCTGTTGATCACAGGACCAAATATGTCTGGGAAGAGTACGTACATGCGGCAGTTTGCCTTGCTAGTCATTATGGCGCAGATCGGCTGCTTCGTACCGGCACAATCTGCAGAGATGCCGATTTTCGATCGGATCTTTACTCGCATCGGTGCCAGCGATGATCTGATCGCCGGTCAAAGTACGTTTATGGTGGAGATGATGGAAGCCAACCAAGCGCTGCGTCATGCAACGCCTAACAGCTTGATTTTGTTTGATGAGTTAGGGCGTGGGACTGCGACCTATGATGGGATGGCATTGGCACAAGCCATCATTGAATATATCCACAAAGAAGTTCATGCCAAAACACTTTTCTCTACCCATTATCATGAGCTGACGGTTTTAGATGAGGAATTGGCACACTTGCGCAATGTCCATGTTGGTGCCGTTGAAAAAGAAGGCGAAGTCGTCTTCTTGCATAAGATGATGGAAGGGCCCGCAGATAAAAGCTATGGGATCCATGTAGCCAAAATCGCTGGACTGCCAAGTGCACTCTTACAGCGCGCAGCCACGATCTTAAAAGCGCTGGAAGAACATGAACCGACGGTACAGCCAAAACCAGTCGTCGAAGAAAGTCAGCAGTTGTCGTTGTTTAGCGAAGTATCTACGGAAGAAATCGGCGTTATCGATCAGTTGAAGAAATTGAATCTGTTGGAAATGACCCCGATGGATGCTCTGAATACATTGTACGAGCTGCAAAAACGAATTTAGAAAGAAGGTCAGCAGATGGGAAAGATCCAAGAGTTATCCGAACGTCTGGCGAACCAAATCGCGGCAGGAGAAGTCGTTGAGCGACCAGCTTCTGTCGTCAAAGAATTAGTTGAAAACGCCGTGGATGCCGGCAGTACCCAAATCGATATTTTTATTGAAGAAGCAGGCTTGCGTAAAATCCAGGTCATCGATAATGGCGAAGGAATTGCAGAAGAGGATGTCTTGACTGCCTTTAAACGCCACGCCACCAGTAAAATCCACAATCGAGATGACTTGTTTCGAATACGTACCCTCGGGTTTCGCGGGGAAGCTTTGCCTAGTATCGCTTCGGTTTCGATCCTCTCGATTGAAACGGCAGTCAAAGGCGCCCAACAAGGCTCCTTTGTGCGCTTAAAAGGCGGCGCTGTTGAAGAGCATTTGCCTGCGAACTTGCGGCAAGGAACCAAGATCACTGTCGAAAACCTCTTTTACAATACACCGGCACGTTTGAAATATGTCAAGACGCTGCAAACGGAACTAGCGAACATCGGCGATATCGTCAATCGGATCGCCCTGAGCCACCCAGAAGTGGCTTTTCGTCTCGTTCATGAAGGCAATAAGATGTTGAGCACCACTGGAAGTGGGCAGTTAAAACAAACCATCGCCGGGATCTACGGGGTGGAAACCGCCAAAAAAATGATCGCGATCGATACTGAGGACCTCGACTTTAAAGTCACTGGCTTTGTGTCACTGCCAGAAGTCACCCGAGCCAGCCGCAACTATTTATCCACGATCATCAATGGTCGTTATATTCGCAACTTCGCTTTGAATAAAGCAATCGTTGCTGGTTACGGATCAAAATTGATGGTCGGTCGTTTTCCATTAGCTGTCCTTGAAATCAAAATGGACCCCTTATTAGTCGATGTTAACGTTCATCCGACTAAGCAAGAAGTTCGCTTGTCAAAAGAAGAAGAACTGACCAAACTAATCAGTAAAGCCATCAATGAGGCGCTGCGGGAAATCAATTTGATTCCTAACGCGGCTGACAATCTGCGTTTTAAGAAAAAAGTTGCCGATCAGCCAAAAGCCCAGCAGCTTGGCTTGAAACTGGAGTCAGCAGGAAATTCGACTTCTGGGTTGTCTTATAATCGCGAAACAGGGAAATTTGAGGTGCAGGGCAACACTTATCAACAGACTGTGGATAACTCTGTGGAAAAACCTGTGGAGGAAGGTGGAAAACTTCCAGAAATGCCACAGGAATCTAGCGACAACCTGTTGGAAGAAACCGAGGAAACCTTTCGCAGTTTGGAAGAGACGCTGCCAAATAAGCCTGTCCGAAAACCATTTGTGGAAGAACAGACGGAAACAAAAGCGCCGCTGCCAGAAGCGCCTGCCTTTCTTCCAGATGAGACGCCAGAGCTTACGGCGCAAGATCTGCAAAGTCAAGCGACTCTTCACCCGGAAATGCATGGGGATGACCGCAACTACCTGAAAACGGTCGAACGGTTGCTGGAAGAAGAACCAGCGAAGGAGCGTTTTCCCCAACTGGATTATTTTGGGCAGATGCATGGGACCTATTTGTTTGCCCAAAGCGAGGCGGGGCTATATATCGTCGACCAGCATGCGGCACAAGAACGAATCAAATATGAGTATTACCGCGAAAAAATCGGCGAAGTGACCAATGATCTGCAAGAATTGTTAGTGCCGATCGTTTTGGATTATCCCAACAGCGATGCACTGCAATTGCAGGAACAAAGTGACAAGCTGGCAGAAGTCGGGATCCATCTGGAATCTTTTGGGACCAATAGTTTCATCGTCCGGGCGCACCCGACGTGGTATCCTAGCGGTGAAGAAGAAGCCATCATCCGCGAAATGATCGATATGTTATTGACCACAGGAAGTGTCAGTGTCAAAAAGTTTCGTGAAGCAACAGCGATCATGATGAGCTGCAAACGATCCATCAAAGCCAATCACTATTTGAATGAAGCACAAGCGCGAATCTTGTTGCAAGACTTAGCGAAATGCGAGAATCCCTTCAACTGTCCCCATGGACGCCCGGTGCTGATCCATTTCACCAACAGCGACATGGAGCGGATGTTCAAACGAATTCAAGATCCTCATCGAGCAAGGAGTGGCATGGAATGATTATTTTGGCTTCACAGTCGCCGCGGCGCAAAGAATTATTAGCGGAGTTAGTCCCGGAATTTGCGGTCATACCAGCGGATATCGACGAGTCAGTCCGACCGAACGAAGCGGCGATCCCTTATGTCCAACGGATGGCAGCAGAAAAAGCGGCGGCTATTACGCAAGCATATCCTGAAGATCTGGTGATCGCGAGCGATACGACGGTCGTGGTGGATGAAGAAATCTTAGGAAAGCCAGTAGACCGTAAAGATGCTCGGTCGATGTTGCGAAAAATGAGCGGACGGACCCATTGGGTGCATACCGCCGTCGTTTTACAAAAAGGCAAACAGCAACGCCAAGCAGTGGTTTCGACGGAAGTTGTGTTTCGTCCTTTGACGGATCAAGAGATCGACAAGTATCTTGTCTTAGATGAGTACCAAGACAAAGCGGGCGCCTATGGGATCCAAGGGGCGGCCAAAGTATTTGTCTCATCGATAACCGGCGATTTTTATACGATCGTAGGGTTTCCTGTCGCTACGGTCTATCAGTTGTTGCAAGAGTTTACGGAGGAGGAATAAGGATGGATGTTTCTGGTAGTTGTCTTTGCGGCAAAGTCACGATCAACTTGACGGGAGTTGCGAAAGAAATCACGGTTTGTCATTGTAGTCTCTGCCAGAAATTTCACGGCGGACCAATGTTTGCTCTTGCGCCATGCGCTGAGGACCAGATGGCTCTTCAAGGAGCGAAGTGGCTGCGACGTTACGATTCTTCTGAGTGGGCACAGCGAGGATTTTGCAGTCAATGCGGCTCGAGTCTGTTCTTTTACCTCAAAGAAACACACACCTATTTTTTTGCGGCTGGGTTATTTGGCAACTTGCCAGAAGCTGTCTTAACCGAAGAAATCTATACAAAAGACCAACCGCAGTTTTACCATTTTGCGGAACCAACGACTCGTTGGGAAAAGCTGCAAAACCCTTAAATAATTTGAGCAAGTCATTTTACATTCGCTAAGAAAAAAGGCATGATAGAGCATACAGGATGAGTCTAGAGGAAAAGCAGGTGAAAAAATGACAGATAAAAAAGAATTAAAAGAAAAATTGTCGCCGATCGAATATGCGGTGACCCAAGAAAATGCAACCGAACGCCCCTTTACTGGCGAGTATGATGATTTTTATGAAAAAGGGATCTATGTTGATATCGTCAACGGAGAACCATTGTTTGCTTCTACTGATAAATATGACGCTGGTTGTGGCTGGCCGTCCTTTTCGAAGCCGATCAGTCGCCAAGATATTCAAGAAAAAGCCGATTTTTCTCACGGCATGCATCGAGTAGAAGTCCGCAGCAAAGAAGCTGACTCTCATTTAGGACATGTTTTTTCAGACGGTCCTCAGGACAAAGGCGGTTTGCGCTATTGTATCAACTCGGCAGCATTGAAGTTCATCCCTTTGGCAGAAATGGATGAAAAAGGCTATGGCGAATTCAAATCACTCGTTGAGTAAGTATTAGGAACTGTGTGCGAAAAAAAGACGCAGCAGCATGTCTCGTTTGAAAAAATGCGACTGAAACAACGGTTTTTCCTCCGTTTGTTTCCTGCTAAGCCTTTTCCTTCGTTCACAGTCCTTTTTTTGCCCTCTCGTCTGTGCTACAATAAAGGGAACGTATGTACAGAAAGGAAAGCACATGTACGAATATATCATAGGAAAAGTAACGGCTATCTTTCCGGCGTATATCGTCGTTGAGACCCATGGCATCGGCTATCAGATCGCTTTTGGCAATCCGTATTCATTTAGCGGCAAGTTGAACCAAGAAGTAAAAATCTATCTGCACCAAGTGATTCGTGAAGATGCCCATAGTCTCTACGGCTTTGCCACGATCGAAGGCAAGCAGTTGTTTTTAAAATTGATCAGTGTCTCAGGTATTGGACCAAAGAGTGCGTTAGCAATCATGGCCAATGAAGACCATACGGGGTTGATCACGGCAGTCGAAAATGGGGACGTCAACTATTTGACTAAGTTCCCAGGTGTCGGTAAAAAGACGGCGCAGCAAATGATCCTAGACTTGAAAGGCAAAGTGGCTGAATTGGTGGGAGAAGAAGCGATCGTTCCTCTAAGCGTGGCAACGACTGCTTTAGATGAAGCAATGGAAGCCTTGAAAGCATTGGGTTATAGCGAAAAAGAAGTCAAGAAAGCCGAAAAACAATTAGCGGCGAATACGACAAAATCAACGGATGAGTACTTGCGGGAAGCTCTCCGATTGATGATGAAAAAGTAAGGAGCAAGTAGACGATGGATGAACGAATTGTTTCGCCAGAAAGCACTGAACAAGAAGAGATCATCGAAAAATCCTTGCGTCCGCAAACCCTTGCCCAATATATCGGACAAGACAAAGTCAAGCAGGAGCTTTCGATTTATATCCAAGCGGCGAAAAATCGAGAAGAAGCGTTGGATCATGTCCTCTTATATGGTCCACCAGGCTTAGGGAAAACGACGATGGCAATGGTGATCGCCAACGAGATGCAGGTGCAAATCAAGACGACCAGCGGTCCTGCGATCGAAAAACCAGGGGATTTGATTGCGATCTTGAATGAGCTACAGCCAGGGGATGTTCTGTTTATCGATGAGATCCATCGCTTGCCTCGTGTCGCCGAAGAAATGCTTTATTCGGCAATGGAAGATTTTTATGTGGATATCATGGTGGGGCAAGGGACAACGGCTCACCCAGTTCATTTTCCGCTTCCGCCATTTACCTTAGTCGGCGCAACGACGCGGGCGGGGATGCTCTCGGCACCACTACGGGATCGCTTCGGGATCATTTCGCATATGCAATATTATGAAGACCATGATTTAAAAGAGATCGTGCAGCGGACTGCGTCCATCTTTGAAACGGATATCGTGGAAGAAGGAGCGATCGAAATCGCCCGTCGGTCCCGAGGCACCCCGCGGATCGCCAACCGGTTGCTTAAACGAGTTCGCGATTATGCGCAAGTGCAAGCAGATGGCTTGATCGATCGCACCGTTGCTGATCAGGCATTGGCGCTTTTGGCAGTCGATCATGCTGGCTTGGATTATATCGATCAGAAATTGATTCGGACGATGATCGAATTGTATCAAGGCGGCCCGGTGGGATTAAGTACGATCGCTGTCAATATCGGGGAAGAAACCGAAACAGTGGAAGATATGTACGAACCGTTTTTGATCCAAAAAGGATTTTTGAAACGGACCTCACGTGGGCGGATCGCAACACCGTTAGCGTATGACCATTTTGGCTATCCGCAAAGAAGCGAATAGAAGGAAGCGGCAATCAGCAATGATTGCTGCTTTTTTGTGCATTTGGTGAAACGTTTCTTTTTATTTTTTAATAATTTCTGAGGAGTAATCGATGTTGGAAAAATGTGATATTTGTGAAATTTGATTAATTAGAAGTTCTTAGGGAAAAAATTTCATCTTAAAACATTGATATAAAAGCTTTTATATTTGTGAGGAACCCAACAAGATTTGTGAAAAAAGAAAAGCTGAAAAAAATAATTGGAAAGGCTTGCATTTTCGAATGGCAGCGGATATAATCTTTTTGTAGAAACGTTTCACCGAAGTGTGGAGATATACGTAGTGTTACGAGGATAGAAAGAAGGAGATTTTGTGTATGAGTAAACTGCAAAAGTTTTATAGTCAACGGCAGCTTCACTGGATGGTTTTTCCCGGCGTGGCATTTATGATCGTATTTAATTATATTCCGATCTACGGAATTATAATCGCTTTCAAAAACTATACGGTGATTGACACGATTTCATCAGCACCATGGGTCGGGTTAGAGAATTTCCGTATCATTATGAATGACAGTTTTTTCTGGGAAGCTGTTAGAAATACGTTAGCCATCAGCTTATTGAAATTAGGATTAGGTTTTGCGATCCCGATTGTGTTAGCCATTATGATTTTTGAAATGCAAGATGGCCGCTTGAAGAAATTTATTCAAACGGTTTCATACATTCCCCATTTTTTCTCATGGATCGTGCTAGGTGGGATGATGATTTCTTGGCTGTCAACGAACGGCTTTATCAACCAAGTGCTGATGTCTGTAGGATTGATGGACAAAGGGGTCAATCATCTATTGGATCCAAGCAAATATTGGTGGATCGCGGTCCTTTCTGATCTATGGAAAGAAGTCGGCTGGGGAACGATCCTTTACTTGGCAGGGATGTCGCGGATCGATCCAACGTTTTATGAAGCCGCACGAATCGATGGTGCCAGCAAGCTAAGACAGATTCGCTCGATCACATTGCCATTACTGACACCGATCATCTCCTTAAACTTGATTCTGAATGTGAGCGGTATCTTAGGGTCAAACCTAGATCAAACATTAGTTTTGATGAATTCACAGAACCAAAACCGTTCAGAAGTCATCAACTCCTTTGTTTATAAAATGGGGTTGACGCAAGGTGATTTCTCTTATGCAACTGCTGTCGGCTTGGGGATCGCGGTCATTTCCGTCATCTTATTGGTGATCACGGATCGAGTGACCCGCAAGTTGAACAACGGCAATTCAGTTATCTTATAGGAGGAAAAAACATGATCAAAAGAAAAGCAAAAGAAAACACATGGTTTTACTTCTTCAATACCGTGATCTTGATTTTATTCTCATTGATGATCATCGTACCGATTTGGAATATCTTGGTTTCCTCCGTGTCTTCTAGTTCTGGATTAGCGGGCAACGGCCTCGTGTTATGGCCCAAAGGCTTTACCTGGGAAAACTATCGGAAAGTTTTTTCCGACGCAAGTATCCCTCGTGCCTTCTTGATCTCAGTGTTAAAAACGGTTCTTGGGGCTGCGACCCATACCTTGTTTTGTGCGATCGTGGCTTACGGATTGAGTAAATCACGCTTGGTTGGCCGCAACATCTATACAACGATGGGGGTCATCACCATGTACTTCAGTGGTGGGATGATTCCAACGTACTTGCTGATTCGCTCGCTAGGATTACTGGATTCTTTCTGGGTCTACATTATTCCAGCTTTGTTCAGCTATTATGATGTCGTGATTTTAATGAACTTTTTCCGTGAGATTCCGCCTTCACTCGAAGAATCGGCGAAGATCGACGGTGCAAGTGAATTCCAAATCTTCTATAAAATCTTCTTACCATTAACGAAACCGGCATTGGCAACCATCATCTTGTTCAACGGGGTTGGCCAATGGAATGATTTTATGACGACAAAACTGTATATCACAAAAGAGTATCTCTATCCGCTGCAAATGAAGATTTATGAAATCATCGTCCAATCCAACTTGAGTACGATGACTGAAAGCGGTAGTACTGACTTTATCGTCCAAGCAACGACCCGTGGGGTTCAGTTGGCTACGATCGTCATCACGACAGTGCCAATTTTAATTATATATCCATTGCTTCAAAAACACTTTATCGGCGGTATGATGGCCGGTGCAGTAAAAGAATAGAAAGAGGGATAGACATGAAAAAAGTAGTAGGCGGTTTATTGGCAGCATCAGCATTACTCAGCTTAGCAGCATGTGGCGGCAGCTCAGACAATGCCAGCAGTTCGGATTTTTCTATCAAAGATCGGTATGAGTTAGATGAAAAGACACCAGCATGGAAACTCGATACCAAAGAAGAACCAACCAAGATCACATGGTACATCAATTCAGACTGGACAGCTTTGCCATTTGGTGAAGATGTGACGACAGCCCAAATCAAAAAAGATTTGAACATTGATATTGAATTTATTTCAGGGGATGATTCGAAATTAAATGCCTTGATTTCAAGTGGTGATATGCCTGATATCGTGACGTTGATGGATAAAACCAGTCAAGCAGCCACAAAAGCTGATAGCTGGGCATACTCATTAAACGATTTAGCGGAACAATACGATCCGTATTTGATGAATGTCGTGACCGAAGATACCTTCAAATGGTTTGCTTTAGATGATGGCAAAACTTATGGCTATCCAAACTATTCCAACACTGCAGCGGACTACGAAAACGGCAATATTCCCGTCAATGACAACTTTGTGATCCGTGAAGATGTCTATGAAGCATTAGGCAAACCAGATGTTTCGACTCCAGAAAACTATGTGAAAGTCATGAAAGAAATCAGCGAGAAATTCCCTGATTTGACACCGATGGGCTTCACAACGATCGGCGAAACAGCAGGGCCATTCTTAGATAAATTGCAAGATTTCTTAGGTGTTCCATTAGAAGATGAAGATGGAGCTTTCTACGACCGTAATTTAGATGAAGAATATATCTCATGGTTGAAAACCTTCAATCAAGTGTATCGTGACGGCAACATCAGTGATGACAGCTTTACTGATGACGGCCCAACCTATGATGAAAAAGTAAAACAAGGGGACTATGCAACGATCTTAGTCGCAGGAACGAGCGGACAAGGTGGGAACTTCACTGAATTCATGAAAAACTCTGACACACGCTACATCGCAATCGATGGCCCTGCCAGCACGTCTGGTCGTGAAGCAACCTTGAACCAAACAGGAATCTCTGGCTGGTTGATCAACTACATCACAAAAGATGCGGCGGATCCAGCAAAAGTAACCCAACTCTTCACGTACTTGATCGATGAACCAGGACAAATTTTGACAAAATTCGGTGTTGAAGGCGTGACGTATGAATACAACGATGAAGGCAAAATCGATTACTTGCCAGAAATCAAAGAAATGGAACAAACCGACAACGAAGGCTACAACAAAAAATATGGTATCAGCCGTTTCAACTACTTTAACAATGACCGCGTCAATGCACTGAAAGTCAAAACCGAAAATGCCTTGACTCAAATGCAAGAATGGGGCGAAGGCAAATTGTATCCACACTTTGTGATCGAAAATACGGATCCAGATGCCGGAACTGCTGAAGCACGTTCAAACACAGCCATCAAAACCAAAATCAACAGCACGATCATCTCATTGATCCGTTCAAAAGATGAAGGAACATTTGACAGCACACTAACCGACTTTGAAAGCTTCTTAGATTCAAACAACTGGGATGCAATCAAAGACATTAAAACTGAAAAAATGGCCGAAAACCGCGAACGACTAAAATAACCCCCAAAGGAGAGGAAAGGAAGCCAAAAAAAAGACCTTTCCTCTCCTTTGCTTTGAAACACAGGTTTTGCGCGCACTTTGCGCAAAATCTGATGTTTCAAAGTACTAGGCGACCGCAGGGAGCGTAGTGACCGTACAAAGAATCACTGCGATTGGCACACTGAGTGAGACCTGCAACCCAGAAAACTGTACGTTGAGAAACGACCCAAAATCACAAGAAGGCAAGAAACAAGTTTACGCAGCACTCACAGCACAAATCAGCAAGTTTTGATTGGAGGATCATAATGAATCGACTATTTTCTTATGAAGGATGGTACTATCGGGTCTTTGCTTTTTTAGCAGATATGATCATTGTTAGTTTTCTCTTTATGATTCCAGCAATGACGCTGATTCTCGCAGGACCAGCATTGATCGCGCTGTATCAGACGATCGATCAATTGTACAAGGAACGGGATGTCCCGATTTGGCAACGATACAAGCAAGCATTCTTAAGCAACCTCAAACGTGGGCTCTTCTTAGAAGGTCTTGTTATTGCGTATGTGGCAGTCTTTGCTGGGTTGATCTATTCCTTGATGATGATTACACCTTACTTTGGTGTTCTAGCTGTGATCCTCGTCAGCTTGGCTGCGCTGTATCTTGTCGTGTTCGTCCTCTTGTACAGCTTGTTTACGCAATCATTGCAAGAAACAGCGAAAGAAACGGCGTATGCGGTTCTTAGCAGTACGGCGAATGCGATCATTTTACTGGTGATCCCAATCATTGTTTTTGTATTGTGCAGCAAAGTGAACCTATTCTTATTTGTTTGTTTAGGGATCTCAGGCTCAGCCTTTATCCAAGTGTTGTTTTTCAATAAAGTATTAGCGAAGGGGGAAGAGACAAATGACTGAATCCACAGCGACTGATCGATCCTGTTTTTGGGCTTCGGTCCAACAAGAACTTGACGCCCTTCCGCTAGCCTTTGAAAGAACCAAACAAGCACCTTTGCTGAAAGGGATCGATTGTTTTACGATTTCTTTTCAAAGTCTTGGTAATGAAACGATCTATGGGCATCTGCTGCTGCCAGAACAAGCGGCAGATTGTCCAATCGTGATTGATTTTTTAGGCTATATGAATCATGTGCAAGAACCGTTCCAATTCGCTCATTGGTTACTGATCGGCTGCGGCTGTCTTGTCATCGACAATCGCGGACAAGGAGGACGCACGCAAGATCAAGTTCCTTATGAAACCACGCAGCATGAAGCACCTTTTGGACGCGGCATCTTGAAAAAAGAAGATTTTTATATGAAGCGATTGGTCGCAGATAGTCTGCGCACACTAGAAGTCCTTCAACAGATACCGGAAATCGATCCGCAGCGCATTATTTTAAGAGGCGGCTCACAAGGAGGCGGCATCGCCTTATTGGTCAACGCATTAACGAACGTCCCGATTTTTGCGACGTTTGCCGATGTGCCAAGCCACTCCAATCTTGTCCATCGGATCGAACAGAAAACAGGAAGTTACCAGGTGATCCAAGAGTATATCGAACAATTTCCAGAAACGCGGGAAACGATCTATCAAGTCATGAGTTATTTTGATTTGAAGTATTTTGCTCATCGAATAACTGGTCCTGTTTATACATCGGTCGGCAGTGCTGATCCGATCTGTCCCATGGAAGATTTCTTCGTTTCCTATAAAAAGATTCCTGGACCGAAAGAATTGCGTATTTACTTAAATAAAGGGCATGGGGGCGGCGAAGCGAAACAAATCCGTCGTGAAATGCAGCAAATCACAAAATTACTCAAAGGAAATGAATGAAGATGAAAGTAGCAACCTACAATCTACGAGTCGATACCGACTATGACCAAGAATGGCAATGGCACTATCGATCGGAGGCGGTTTGCTCCTTGATCGATTACTACGACTGGGATGTTCTGGCGATCCAAGAAGCCCGACCTAGTCAATTTGCAGATTTAGCAAAGCTAGCGCAGTATGCTTCCGTCACTGCTGAACGTGACGGTGATGGCTTAGGCGAAGGCATCGGACTGTATTATCAAAAAGAGGCTTTCGAGTTATTAGCTTCAGGTTCGTTTTGGTTGTCATTGAAACCGACTGAACCAAGTATTCATCCAGAAGCTGCGTATTCACGATTATGTGTTTGGGCAGTCTTACAGGAAAAAAAGAATCCGCCGTTTCTTGTCATCACGACCCATTTAGATAATATTTCAGAAATGGCTCGTTTTGAAGGGATGAAAGTGATCTTTGAGCAACTGGCAGATCAGATCGAACGTTATCCAGTATTACTAATGGGCGACTTGAATGCGGAGCCAACGGAGCGGGTGCATCGGTATTTAGAGCAGCATTTTCAAAATGCCAAAGAACATGGGCAAAAGCCTCATCACGGACCCAAAGGCTCCTATCAAAATTTTATTTATACGTTACCATGGCAAGAATTAGAAGAAATTGATTATATCTATACGAAAGGCTTCACGGTGGTCAAAACCGCCTGTCTAACGGATTCTTGTGATCGTCGTTTTCCCTCCGATCATTTCCCTTTAGAAGCAGAAGTCCAATTTGAAGAAAGCAAAGGATGAATAAAAATGGAACAGCAGAAATTAACCGAACTACTTTCAGAAATGACCTTAGATGAAAAAATCGATCAGTTGCTGCAACTGGCAGCGGCTTTTTATTCAGATAAAGCAGAAGAGAAAACCGGCCCAATGGGCGACTTAGGACTGACACAAGAGAACATCAACAATGCGGGAACAACGCTAGGTGTTTCTGGTGCGAAAGAAGCGATCCGCGTCCAAAAAGAGTATATCGCCAATAACCGCTTGAATATCCCGACGATATTGATGGCGGATATCATTCACGGCTTTCGGACGATTTTCCCGATTCCATTAGGATTAGGCAGTTCATGGGATTTGGCAGCAGCGGAGAAGATGGCGGAAGTATCTGCCAAAGAAGCAGCTGTTTCTGGCTTGCATGTGACCTTTTCACCGATGGTGGACTTAGTAAGAGACCCACGCTGGGGCCGTGTCATGGAATCGACAGGGGAAGATCCTTACTTGAACAGTCGCTTCGCTGAAGCCTTTGTCAAAGGCTATCAAGGGGATGATCTGCGAACGGATTTCAACCGCGTGGCTGCGTGCGTCAAACATTTTGCGGCTTACGGTGCGGCTATCGGCGGTCGCGATTACAACACGGTCAATATGTCAGAGCGCCAACTGCGAGAAAGTTATTTACCAGGCTATAAAGCAGCCCTTGATGCCGGTGCCAAACTGGTGATGACTTCCTTCAATACAGTAGACGGCATTCCAGCAACGGCCAATCGCTGGCTCTTCCGCGATGTTTTGCGAGAAGAATTCGGATTTGAAGGCGTTGTGATCTCTGACTGGGCTGCAATCAAAGAAGTGATCGCTCATGGCGCAGCGGAGGATGAAAAACATGCCGCTGAACTAGCCATCAAGGCTGGGGTCGATATCGAGATGATGACGACTTGCTACACTGATAACTTGAAAGAGCTGATCGCAGAAGGCACCGTTGAGGAAGCCTTAGTCGATGAAGCGGTGCTAAGAATCTTGACCTTGAAAAATGAGCTGGGGCTATTTGAAAATCCATACCGCGGCGCTGATGAAGCCGCTGAAGCAGCCACTGTTTTGTCTCAAGAACACCGTGAGATCGCTAGCGATATCGCAAAGAAATCAATGGTGTTGTTGAAAAATGAAGGTGTCCTGCCGTTGCAGAAAACCGAAAAAGTGGCGATCGTGGGCCCAGGTGCTCACTCCCGTGATCTATTAGGGGCTTGGTCTTGGCAAGGGAAACAAGAAGAAGTAGTGACTTTAGTGGAGGGTGCTCAAGCATTGGGTGCGGATCTGTTGATCGGTCAAGAGCCCTTTGATTATTTTGCACCGTCTGAAGCGGCGATCCAAGAAGCGATCGAATTAGTGAAGGCAGCCGATAAAGTGGTCCTAGCACTAGGAGAGCAGGAATGGATGAGCGGCGAAGCTGCCAGCCGCAGCGACATTCGCTTGCCGCAAGCCCAATTGTCCTTGGTTGAAACCTTGAAAGAATACAACGAGCAATTGATCGTAACTCTTTATAACGGTCGTCCTCTTGATTTGCAAGGTGTGGATGCAGCCAAAGCGATCGTCGAGGCTTGGTTCCCTGGAACCGAAGGCGGAAACGCACTTGCTCAGATCCTGTGGGGAGAATACAATCCAAGCGGTCGCTTGAGCATGTCATTCCCAGAAACTGTTGGACAAGTTCCTGTGTATTACAACGTTGACAATACCGGTCGTCCTTATGAAAGTGCACCGGATGAAAAATATGTCTCAAAATATTTGGATGTCTCCAATTATGCCAAATATCCATTTGGGTTTGGCTTGAGTTATAGCCCAGTTGCATATTCTGCGGTGACGTTGGATCAGCCGACTATGACCAAAGATCAAACGGTCACAGCTTCCATCACGGTTACGAACCAAGGAACGGCAGCGGTCTGGGAAACGGTCCAATGCTACATTCGCGATTTAGTCGGTGAAGTGGTTCGCCCAGTGAAAGAACTGAAAGGCTTTAAGAAAATTTGGCTAGAGGCTGGCGAATCAGCAACCGTTCAATTTGAGATCACGGAAGAACTGCTGCGCTATGTTCACAGCAACCAACAAGCAAGCAGTGATCCAGGGAAATTCCACATCATGATTGGTGGGAACAGCCGAGACACCCAACAAACAACCCTGCAATTAGTTAGGTAAGATAGGAAGGTTTCTATGACGAAAAAAATAGTGATGAATAATGCAAATACGACCGTGACGTTTTTACCAAACGGTGATTTATATGAGATCCAAAGTCACGGTGTGATGATCAATCAGTTGAACGGAAATGCGCTAGATGGCAGTTTAAATCAAATCTATCTACGACTGCGTGAAGCGGGGGAATTGTCCTTTATTCCCTTGATCGGTTCAAATGCCGACAGTGCCTTTGCCTACTCAGACAAACAGCTGACCTGGACCGGGACGTATCAGTCCATCAATTACCAAGTTGATTTCCAATTGGCACAAGATTGCTGGTTCTGGCGGGTTCAATTGAGTGGTTCTGGGGAAGCGGAACTGGTTTACGGACAAGATCTTGGTAATGCCGCCAAAGGGGCTGTTCAATCCAATGAAGCCTATGTTTCGCAATATATCGACCATCATGTTAGCCATGATAAGGATCGCATCGTGCTTTCTTCGCGTCAAAATCAACCACAAAATGGTCAATTTCCATTGGTGGAACAGGGCAGCTTCCAAGCCTTAAAAGGCTTCTCGACGGATGGCTATCAATTTTTCGGTCGCAGCTACAAAGAAACAAATCAACCAGCTGCACTTAGCCAAGAAACGTTAGCCAATGAAGTGTATCAATACGAATTTGCCTATACGGCACTACAAACGCAATGGTTGACGGTAAGTGAGACGCCTACGGAAATCGTTTTTTACGCAGCGGTCAAAGCCAATCAAGCGACGGCAGTCAATGAACCGCAGTTTGCACTTGAAACGTTGAAAGAAACGTATCAAGCCTTGTCCTTCGACTCGTTGCAAGCAACGGCGCAGCCACGAAAAAACTTTGGTCAACCGCTCACAGGGCTGATATTTACCACAGAAGAAATCAACGAGCGATTTCCTCAGCAAGAAGCAGTGGAAAGCGTTGACGAACAGCTGTATTCCTTTTTTACCCCTGACTATCACCATGTCGTGTTGAAGGAAAAGGAAGGACAGATGGAACGCTCCCATGGACATATTTTGATGAGCGGACAAGATCTGATCGTCGATCAACCCATTTTGAGCACGACCGTTTACATGACGGGGATGTTTAACTCCCAAATCGTATTAGGCAATACGAACATGAACAAATTGTTTAGCAATAGCCGCAACTCATTGAATCTTTTCAAACGTTCCGGTCAGCGGATCTATTTGAAAGACGGCGATCAATGGCGGATTTTAACGATGCCATCTGTCTTTGAAATGGGCTTGAATTCGGCGACGTGGTACTACAAAACAGCCGATGATGTCATTCAAGTAACGACCTTCACGAAAGCAAATGGACGCACGATTGCAACCACCATCACTAGTGAACAAGGTCGTGCCTACACCTGGGCCATCACTAATCAATTTGTGATGGGGATCGATGAAGCGGTACCGACTGCTACCATTTCGCAAGATCAACAATTGCTCACCATCAAAGGAACAGCGGATTCACCGATTGCGGAAACTTATCCAGAATTGACGTATTATCTCCATGCGGCTCAACCTTTTGAACTGACCGATGAAACGATTTTCAATGTGGCAGCCGACGATAGCACGACCGTATTGACCTTTGCAGAACAGGCGACGGTTTCCTTCGTGATCCAAGGCACACTGACTGGTGAACCCTTTGTTTCCGAAACGTTAGATCGCCAGCAAGAAGACACTGCCTATACGGCCTTTGTCGATGATTTGTTGAATCAGTTTGAATTGAAACATTCGCAGGCAGACGTTGCATCCTTCAATCACTTGGCACGTTGGTACACCCACAATATGCTTGTTCATTACTTGTCTCCTCATGGTCTTGAACAGTACGGTGGTGCTGCTTGGGGGACTCGAGACGTTTCCCAAGGACCGACTGAGTATTTCTTAGCACTTAATCGTCCTGAGATGGTGGCGTCCATCATCGAGCATTTGTTTGAAAATCAATTTGCAGATGACGGCAACTGGCCACAATGGTTTATGTTTGATCGCTATGAGAAACAAAAAGCCGATGAGAGCCACGGAGATGTGATCGTCTGGCCAATGAAAGTCGTTAGTGAATATCTCGAAAAAACTAAAGATTTCGCGATTTTGGAAAAAGAACTGCCTTATACGGATCGCGCAACCTTCTTGAAAACCAAGACCAAAGCTTCGTTGTTTGATCATTTGAAAAAAGAAGTGGCGTATATCGAAGCGAACTTCTTGGAAGGAACGTACCTGTCTTGTTATGGTGATGGCGATTGGGATGACACCTTGCAGCCAAATAACAGTAAGTTGAAGAAACAAATGGCCAGCAGCTGGACCGTTGCCTTGACCTATGAAGTATTGAAAAAATTGGCCAGCCAGTTGCAGTCAGTTGACCCAGAGTATGCCAAACATTTAACAGAACTGTCTAAGGGCATCAAACACGACTTTGAAAAATACATGTTAGCTGATGGTACTTTGCCAGGATTTGTCTATATGGAAGATAGCGAGCACGTGGAACTGATGGTCCATCCGACTGACAAGAAAACCGGTATCCAATACCGCTTGCTGCCGATGCAGCAAAGCATGATCGGTGAGCTGTTATCTCCCGAACAAGCCGATCATCATGTGGCGATCATCAAGGAGCATTTGCAATTTCCAGATGGGGTGCGTTTGATGAATCGTCCAGCGACTTATGCGGGTGGTGTCAGCACCAATTTCAAGCGAGCAGAACAAGCAGCCAACTTTGGGCGAGAAATCGGTTTGCAGTACGTTCACGCCCACATCCGCTTTACCGAAGCGATGGCGAAATTAGGTCGTGAAGAAGAGACTTGGCAAGCGCTTGGGGTCATCAATCCGATCCAGATCGCTCAACGGGTCGAAAACGCGGAGATCCGTCAAGCAAATGCGTATTTCAGCAGTTCTGATGGCGATTTCAAAACAAGGGTTGAAGCCCAAGAAAATTTTGGTAAACTTAAGGAGGCAGCAGTCGGCGTCAAAGGCGGCTGGCGCATCTATTCTAGTGGTCCAGGGATCTATATGAATCAGTTGATCAGCAATGTGTTAGGCATTCGTACCTTTGTTGATCATGTTGAACTTGATCCTGTCTTGCCAGCGGAATTAGCAGGATTGACTCTGACATATCGACTCTTTGATCGGCCGGTCGAAATCGTCTATCATTCGGCAAGTACGCCGAAAGTATTGATCAACGGGGAAGAAATGTCCACTGAGTTTGCGGAAAACCGCTACCGTCAAGGTGCGTTTGTCCTGAAGAAAGCAGCGCTTTGCGCCCAATTAAACGAAAACCAAACCAATACGATCGATATCTATCGTTAAGAAAGGAGAAGCCATGGTAGGAATCAAAGATATTGCCCAAAAAGCGGGTGTCTCCATATCCACCGTTTCGTATGCATTGAATGGCAGTCCAAAAGTGACCGAGGAAACCCGCGCGCGGATTCAAGCGATCGCAAACGAATTGAACTATGTTCCGAACATGGCTGCTCGCACACTGAAACGCAGACAAACCAACATCATCGGTGTTTATCTCGCCGATTATGCCGGAAGTTTTTATGGGGAATTGCTAGATGGCATCAAGAAAGGGTTGGAACTTTTCGGCTATGAAATGATCGTCTGCAGCGGCAAGAAATCACACTTGTTTATTCCTGAGCGGATGGTGGACGGTGCCATCATTTTGGATTGGACGTTTCCAGCAAAGGAAATCGAGCAATACGCCCAACGAGGGCATCAAATCGTCGTGTTAGACCGTGTCTTGTCTCATGAAAACATCCATCAAGTCTTGTTGGACAATAAAGGAGGGGCGGCGCTGGCGATCGATCGCTTGATCGCTGGACAAAGCCAAAAAGTGTTTCTCTTAGCAGGGCCAGAAAAAGGCTACGACAGTCGGGAGCGGCTAGACGCTAGTACGAAAGAATTGACGCGCTTTGGTATTCCTTATGAAGTGATTCCTGGTGACTTCACGGAACCTTCTGGCTATCGCGCAGCAAAACAGCTCTTAGCAAATGATCCTCAGTTTCCCATTGATATCTTTGCCTTCAATGATGAAATGGCAATCGGAGTCTACAAATATGTCCGCGAGACCGACTATCGCATCGGAAAAGAGATCCGCATCATCGGGTTTGATAATACGGAATTAGGCGCTTTTGTGCAGCCGCGCTTAGCGACGATCTCCTATTCGAAACATCGATGGGGCATGGTGGCAGCTGAGAAAATAGTCCAATCGATCCAAGGGGAACCAGTGGCGGACGAGCATATTTATACCACTTTTGTGGATGGTGGATCATTTATTTAATTGATCCACTAAAGGAAAAATAGTTGAAAAATGAATGGTGAAATGGGGAGGATTTTATCTTACAGAACATACCAAAGCAATTGATGGAGAAAGAACTATTGAAAGAAGTAAACCAATTCAAAAGTTCCAGATGGATGTTAATGAGATCGCCGAAACTTTAAATCAGGCAACACTCAAGAACAAATCAGTAGCTATCTAAATTGAAGCGCATGATCGAGATGGGAATTACTTTCCTGATATAGTTGGCCATATTTAGGGGGCATGATGAACTAGAAATATATGTTGGTGGTAATAAGGTTGGCTATGATAAAATTAGGAATATTAAAATAGCTAACATAACCAAGTGGTCGGACAAAAGTAACCTCTTATAAAAAGTACTCACAAATTATTAAATTATATTAGCGATAATTATTTAAAGCTGCCTTTCTGATATAATAGTTTGTAAAGGAGTGCTAAGATGATTAACTTTTTAAAAGGCTTAAAAATAAGAATCCTATATATATATTCAATGATTTCGCTACTTATAGGTGTCTATTTAAGTGTAAATTGGATTCCTGTAAGCGTTGAAGGACTAAGCAAATCCCAAAAACAGGAGCTTTTAAGAGAAGGATCAATCAACTGGGAACTTGGTGTAGTTTTTAAGGTATTAGCCCTGATACTTTTCTTAGGTGCACTAGTAAAATCCATTATATATATCTTAAACAAAAAGAGATAAGCGTAAAGCTCATCTCTTTTTATACTATCTAGAAACTTCGTGGATCACTTCGATTTTATAAGGAATGATGAATCCTGCTCTTTGCATTGCGTAACAATAATTGTTTCCAAATCCCACCTCGAAGTTGCCATCATAACCATTTAGCTCCCATTTGAAATCAAATATATCCGTAACCTTTACTTGAGTCCAATAATTTCCATTGGCTTGTTTCATATAAGTTACTGTGTAACTAACTCCACGTAATGCTGTGTGAAGTTGGCCGCTTAGAAATGTATAACTTCCTGAGAAAGAACCAGATTTTTTACCTGTAGAAAATGCTTCTTTTTTAAGTCTAGAATAATAAGCGGTCATTAACTCCTCGCCGTCTACAGTCTTTGCCCAGCTATCGTTTTTATTAACATATGTCGAAGGTTTCCATGTTGGATTCCAATAGTAATTCTCAGCAGAAATAATGGCGTGCTTCATATAAGCAGCAGTCTGATTGTGACCTTTTTTCTTAACCATTGATATACCTTTATTGTATGCAGCAATTGCAGCCGCATAAACTGGATTTGCAGGAGTTACCGATGATCTAGCACCTATCTTAGACTTTGGTTCAACATAAAAAGGATCAACTGATTCGGCAACGTCCGCTTTATACTCTTCCAACAATGCATCTTGTTCGGCATCATAGGAATTTAAAACTGTTAAACTCTCATTTAAAGATGCGTTGAACTCTTCCGCACTATCAGAATCTTCAAACATTCTAATTACACCATCAATATAATCTCTATTGGACTCTTCATTGGATATTGCCTCATTAATTAATGATTGATTAGTTTCATCTATCTCAAAACCATTCTCATCTGCATAACCATTTATTTGACCAAAACTTAAAACTGATATACCAAACACTACACTAATTAAAAACTTCTTCATTGTTTTAATCTCCTTTTTAATTATTATTTTACTAACAAATTTAATATACCATAATATAATATATAAAAAACATTTTAAGTTATATTTATATCCTGACAATTTTGTAATATATAGGAAAGGATGTAAAATTGAACAAAGTTGAATACAATAATATGCAAGTAAATCTTCGTTCTTTGCGGCACAAACTTGATTTTCAATGCATAATATTCGTTATTCTGTATTATTAAAAAAGGAACATAATAGGGTATTTATGAAAAAAGTATAAAAATATTAGGGTTTATCTTGTTGGTTATAATTGGATTTGTAGGGGGCTATTTTCTATCTGTAGATCCAGCTAAAGACTTCTATGGTGATTGGTATGGTGTTGCTAACGAGGGGGAGGAGAGTTTTCTTTTAGAATAGATAAAGAAAAAAATAATCGATTATGGAAATGATGATTATAATTCACCTGGTTCTCCTTACATAGTGAAAAAGTCTGGAAATGGATTTTATATTGAAGTGTCTGATGATGAGCTAAAAAATATTTTTCCCGAATTAATAAACTTTAAGTATAAAAACAATATGACATTTTTCCTGAATGATGATGAAGAATCAATTGAGTACTTTGTGGCTATAGATGGTTTTTTGAATAATGTAAAACTACATAAAACATCCTTTGAAGATTCGTATAACAAAACCGAAGAGTCAACCTCACAAAGTCTAATAGCAAGTGAAACAGAAACTTTTTACAGTTCTATGCTTAATGAAACTCATTCATCAGAAACGACATCATCAATTGATTCTCCAAAAGTATCAGATCTAAGTGAAAAAATTGATTTATTTATTGCGAATTATACGTCAATTCCACCAGATTAGATTATGGAAAAGGAACTTGATGGAATTAGAATAAGAGCAACAAACTTTACTGCAACAAATGAAGCCGAGGCATCATCTATTCAGTATCATTTGCTAATGGAGAGGCAACATCTTGCAACGATGTATACGCACAAGTCATTGGAGAATAATAGCTATTTTCAATAGAGGCTAATATGCAAAAAGATAAATCTGAGCAGGATGAAACTCATTCTAGCTCAGATTTTTTTGAATATTACTTTCCTTGTTTTGTATTCATATTTGATAGAATCATTCATACCACTTATCGTCCTCTTAGTTTGTTTATTTTGTCCTGATTTAATCATATTAGAGAACGATATGTTTTTTAATATCTAAAACGAAAATGGGGCTGAAGAATCAATTCTGATTCATCAGTCCCATAAATTATAGAGCCTTTCTTGCGGCTTTCTTTTATGGGCTTTTGTCACAGTCTCTTTTTTGCGTTATTTCAAAAATAACTTTACTTATTTTATCGAAATCAGTGATTTATAAAAAAAATAATATTTTTTATTTTGTTATTTTATATGTACTGATTTTTTTAAATAACGTTTTTTATTCATTTTTTGATTATAACATTATCATTATCTACAGAGAGAAGATGGGAAGCGTTCTTTTAACTTATCATTTTTGGGAGATAGAAAAGCTTTTTTCTTCACGGGATTTTGTCAAATATTTTATCTTTTTATTTATTTTTCTCATCTTAATTTAATTGTTGGTGTTGATTTATCCCTCGTTTTTTGTATTATTTATGAAGGAGAAAAGCAGTTTTTCGAAAAGAATCGATGATTCATCCTGATAATTTGCGATTTTTTCAATCGATGAGTAACAGATAGCTGTAAGATGTGGAAGTTACTAAAATTGGAATTATGAAAAAACAATTATAATCATAATTTTGAACGGGAGAAAAAAAGAATTACAATTCTCTTCCTTCAAATCGCTAAACTAAGAGTTGTAACACATGGCGTGCACTGCGCGATACGTTAATTTTTTAAGATAGGAGGGATAAAGTGAAACGGTTTTTAACATCTTTACTTGTTTTTCTACTAACATCAGGTCCGTGTTTTTCATATGCAATGGTAGTGGCACAAGCCGAAAGTGTTACAAAAACAAGTGAAGAACAAAGTACGTCTTCTGCTGACTCTGTCATTTCATCGATCGACAGTCTGGAAGAGACGAACGGAACGGAAATGCAAGCATCTAGCGAACCTGCTTCGACAGATTCTACAGAAGCAACTGCGAAGACATCTTCGTCAGAGACCGAAGAGTCATCTGAAGCCGTAGAAGAAGTACAATTGACTTTTTTGACAGATACTGAGCATGTATTTGCTACCGGAGAAACCCGCATCCAGATCAGCAAAAACAAAGGGGAAGCAATAGAAAAAAGTGAACTACCAGTTTTTGAGGATGATACTGATTTTGAAGGATGGGCGTTAGACGGGACAGTTTATACGAGCCAAGCGTTGACTGAATTGATTTTCACGGAGAATCAAACCTTAACTGCTGTTTTTAAACCGACTGTTAAGGCAAGAGCAGCGAACATCACGTTAGCAGAACAATCGATCAAAGAGATCATTGCAGAAGCCGATAAAACGAAAGTGATCGCTGTACCAAGTCCAGCTGGAGATGGTTTAGCATATGCGGAATATACCAATAGTGCTGAAGGGATTCGTCAAGCGTTGTTTGATATGTATCAAAACGGCAATGGCCAAGAATTTGCTTTGTATGTCGGCTCTGGCTCAGCTTTAGCGACTTTGCCAACAAATCTGACTTCAAAAACGATTCCAGCCACAGTCGATAATACAAACATGACTTTTTATGCACTACAAGGAAAAATCAGTCGCTTGATCATCACAGGACATAGTGATGATCCCATCACAGATGCAACAACGGTGACTTCGGGTAGTCGAGCAGTCGCACTTGGCACGGACATCTACTTCGGTTCTGATGTAGTGATTCGAAACCTCAACTATACGGGGACGAGAATGTACATGAATGGGCATAGTCTTTCCTTGAACGGTGGTTCCACCGGGGATGGCCTTGCTATTTATGGGGGAAGCAACAATGGCGACCTTACTGGAAATCCGACGATCACTGTAAATGCGACAGGTTCAGGAACTTGGAGCATCTATGGTGGGAATCAAAGCGGTGGTACATTGACTGGGAATACAGCGATTGTCGTAAATAATACGGTGGGCGGCATCAGTACGATTGCAGGAGGTGCCAGTATCGGTACGATTGATGGGAATACCAATGTTACCATCAATCGACTAAATGGCACATTGACCGATTATTATGGGGGCGGTGTCGGAACCACTACTTCAAATACAGCCAATGTTACCGGTAATGTCGCAACAGTCTTTCAAACAACGAACACCAATTTCCGTTTAGGAACCTATTATGGCGGTGTTCAATACGGGAACATTGGTGGAACAGTCCACAATACTCTCACAGGAGTGGGTGGTTGGACCGGCACAGGATTGAATTATTATGGTGGTTCCAGAGAAGGAAATATTGGACAGACACGAGAGCAAACAGCGATTACGAACCAAGTAGACACTAGCGCCTATTCTACAGGAGCAGCCTATTTTATTGGTGCCAATCGAACCAATGGAACGATTACTGGGAGTATTGAAAATACGATTAAAGCAGGTGACTACAATCAAGGGTCATTCAATCGTGTCGATGGCGGAGCAGGAATGGACGTGAGTGTTACAAGTCTGCAAACTGGATCCGATAGTGTGTATGATGCGATGACACCGGCTGATCGCCGAGCTTACGCTGAAACCACTGCTCGCTTTAAAGTATACGGCGATATTACGACGAAAATCCTAGAAGGCTGTGTCAGTTATGGAGGAGACAACTTATCCTATACGCGGGCAGCTGGGTATGGTGGCTTTATTGACGGTAGCACAACTGTCGAGGTCGGCGTATTAAATGATTCTCGCACGGTCGGTGGTTCTGGTTTCGTCTACAGTTATGGGGGACGATCTTATAAAGATGGTATTCCCTATTCAAATAGCTTGAATTCACGAGCAAATGGTGTCGGAACGTTTGATATCGTAGGCGGAGGCGGTACCAATGGTGTGCAAGCAACCAACCTTTATATTTATGGAGATACCAAAACAGTCCTAAACAATGTAGTCGCTCGTTGGACCTATGGTGGTGGTTTTTCAGGAATCATCGAGGGAAACACGGCAAACATCTTGAATGGCGGGATCGTTGATACGTTGGAAGGTGCAGGATATACCGGTAAACGTGTATTCGGTGATTCACATGCTGAAGTAAATTACGGTCAAGTCGACTGGTTTCTCAGTGGCGGCGGTTGGGGGGATGCCAAAATTACTGGGGACGTTTCAGTGACTGTTCATGATGGTATCATCAACGCCTCCATGGGGGCCTCATATGGATATTTTTCAGGACACACGATCAATGGAAATTCTGATAATCGAATTTACGGCGGAGATTTTTCTGGAGCACCTCGGACAGGTCCAAGTGCTTTTTCTGGAGGAATCACGAATGCAGGTTCGCTGCTAGGAGATGCCCAATTAACGATCGACCTAAGGGACTATGAAGGGGAATTTAAGCTTCCTTCTGGAACAAACATCTCAGGCGGCAATCCCTTCAACAGTACCAACATCGTTGGAACTGACAGTTCCAATACGATTACATTGAACATATATACAAAACCGGGATCAGATGCGCTGAATGGGGCCACGATCTATGGTGATGGCGGTTCAACGGCCGCCAACACAAGAAGCGGTAAAATCAATATTAATATACAAGCAGAAGGATCAAGTATCGGTAACTTGTATACAACAAATTATTCAAACATTTCTTCAAATCGAATTTTAAGAGATGTCGAGATGCGGGTTCAAGGAGCCAAAAGTATCAATGGGATCTCAGGCGGAAACGCGTCAGATAACTTTACGAACACGATCGTAGCCAACAGCAGTAATCAAGTGAAGATGAACTTTGGTGAAAATGTCGATGGGACAGCTTCTTATCAAACTGATCCGATCGCTGTGACGGGTCTGGGGATCGTCAACTTTACCGAATTGAACGTGACAAACGGCATCAAGCTAATGGCCAATGGGGGAGACATCAAAAATGGCCGTTCAGCTACTGCTGCCAATCACGCAACGACCTATCATCAGTTCGGTGATATCCATCTTTCTAAAAATGCCGGTATCGGTATTTCTTCCGCAACGAATTTGATTTCAGGCGCGAAGTTAACGGTGGAAGACCAAGGGACGATCGAGTCACCACCGGGAACGGGGCGAATCAATCTCTCAGATTTCGCAACACCAGATACGGATAAAGACCATTTAACGTGGCTGAAAACGACGACCAATGATGCAGGCTCTCGAGTCAATAGTCAAGGAACGTGGTTTGGTACGGTTAGTGCTTACCAAGTGTTGACCATAAATCCAACTGCTGCTAATGCGGCAGCGATCACCCCAATCAATTTCAGTGGGATCGAAAAAGCGACTGGGAAAACCTTCATTGGGGACAACGATGTGACCAATGCAGCCAACGGGTACGGTATTGCGATACCAGGGTCGATCATTAACTACGAAGTCGAAGCACCGGGAGTCGCGAACGGGATCGGGGCTATTAGTCACAATGTAACAGCAGTCAAAGAGAACAATACACCGCTTACCTTGCAAGCCTGGGGGACGGAGCAAGCAGGGACACAAGTGCAAAAAGGGCGTTTATTGATTCCTTATACGGTCACAGAATTGCCAACATTGACGTTTACACCAGAAACCCAAACGTCCGGTTCATGGTTATATGCCGGTCAAATCAAATCCAGCAAGCTAGATAGCACGGATCAGCAGTTGACGGAACAACCAGATTCAGAACCAGTTGATTGGACGAGTCCTGATGGGGAATATAGTTACGATATCAGCGTACGCTACTCAAATAAGGCGGAAGTCCAAGCCCGCAATGTGATTCTTACAGAACAAGAGGCACAATCGCTGACCAAAGAACAAGCTGTGACTTATCTCGAAGCCAGTGGGCGTCCTTTCTTTAAAGATACGCTGACAGAAGAGGTCTTAGCTGCAATTCAAGAACCGTTAGAAACAGCGGTCTATCGCAAACAAGCGATCACTTTCTCGGTAGGTGAAAACGATCAGAATCAGGCAGAAACCACCGTTAATTTGGTGGTGGTCAAAAATGAGAGTGTCATTTCTGACGACCGGCAATTTGCCGTCTATGCAAAAGATGTCCGTTTGACCTTACCGGAAGCAACGGCGCTGACCGATGAAGCAGCTCTGGCAGACTATACCCAAGCAACCACGATTTTTGCAGATAATCGCGAAAATGTACCACCGACTGTCGATCCGCAAGCTTTTACCGCGATCCAACAAGCAACGGAAGATGAGTTGTTGAAAAATGTCTCAACGGCTTACCATTATGAAGCAGGCAGTCAACGGGCAGAAAAAGTCGTCAACGTCGCAGTTGCCGGCGAGCTTGTTTTAAGCAGTGTGCCGACAGCCTTTGATTTTGGGCAGCAAAAAGTTGCCACAGAAACACAAGATTATTGGCCAACGATCACAGGAGAACTAGCAGTGAAAGATACGAGAGGATCCGAACGAAGTCCATGGCGCTTGACGGTCAAAGAGCAACAGCCATTAACGGATGGAACAGATCAATTAACCGATGTCTTCCGCTTTGTGAAAAACGGTCAAGAACAGATGATAACTAGTGGGGAAATGATCATCGAGGAAACGGAATTGACAGAAAATGGCACTTACGTCGTGAATCAGCACTGGGGCGAAAGTGAAAATGAAGGCATCAAACTTACCGTTCCAGTCGAACAGCAAAAAGTTGGGGACTATCAAGGAACCTTGAGCTGGCAGCTGGTTTCGGCACCTGGCAACCCATAAAGGCAGGAAAACAAATGAAAAAAATCATGATCGGTGTTATTACTGGCTATCTATTATTGTTCCCTCAACTCGTTTCAGCAGCCGAAGCAGGTGCCTATGATAGCAATGGTGTCACTTCCTTTTTCGGCGTCTATGAAGAACCCGTTGAGGAGCCAGAAGAGCCCATAAAAGAACAACCAGGGAATAAACAAGTTAATCAAAAAGGCAACAATATTTTGCCAGCAACAGGGTCAGATCACTTTAATCGCTATCAAAGCAGTGGTCTTGTCGTTTTGTTGGCAGTAGGAATCATTTTAATCAAAAGGAGAACAAAAAATGAAAAAAATTTTCTTGACGGCAGGCATTCTATTGATGAGCACTGCACTGTTACCAACAGCCGTTAATGCCGCTGAATACACCTCAAATGGGGCAATTACTTTTGAAGCAGACCCGAATCCAACCAATCCAGTCGACCCGACCGATCCAGAAAAACCAGTTGATCCTGTCGATCCAACCGATCCCGATGGACCAAACCCTGGAACAGCTGGACCACTATCGATTGATTTTGCTTCAAGTTTTCAATTTGGCAACCAACTGATCACTTCTGAAACAAAAGATTATTACGCACAGCTGCAAGAGTTCACAGCTGGCGCTGCTGGACCAAACTATGTGCAAGTAACTGATAAACGAGGAACGCAAGAAGGTTGGTCATTGAGCGTTGTGCAAAATGGACAATTCAAAACGGCTGATGACGAAGAACTGGTAGGCGCTTCATTATCGATCGCCTCTGGCGCTGCAACTTCGGTCACCGATATGCAATACGCACCAACGGTTACGGCAAGTCATACCTTTGTACCAGATAGTGAAATCACATTGGTCAACGCACCTGTTGGTAAAGGAATGGGGACTTGGATCTACAAGTTTGGGAACGATGCAACGGAAGGATCAACGGCAGTAAAATTAAACGTGCCAGGTAGTTCTGTAAAATTAGCCAAAGAGTATCGGACGACATTGACTTGGAATTTGAAGAATGTCCCAGATAATATCGGTAGTAATTAAGAAACGATCTTTAAAATAAAAGGAGTGTTATATATTAATGAAAAAAACAGCGTGGGTCTTTGTAAGTCTTGCCGTATTGGCAGCAGCGAGTGCAGCAACCGAGGTTTCAGCAGCTGAAGCTGCTTCTTACACATCAAATGGGGCGGTTGATTTTATTCCGAATACTGATCCGACGAACCCAGTCAATCCAGAAAATCCAGATCCAGAAAATCCGGTCAATCCTGTGGATCCAACCGATCCCGATGGACCAAACCCTGGAACGAATGGTCCATTATCGATCGATTATGCCTCTAGCTTAGATTTTGGTGTCAATAAAATCTCAAATAAAAACGAAGTCTATTATGCACGAGCACAAGGATACTTGAATGACGATGACACAGCTTCTACATTAAAAACTGCCAATTATGTCCAAGTTACAGATAATCGCGGTAGTAATGCCGGTTGGCGGTTGTCTGTGAAACAAAATGGGCAGTTCAAAAATGAGTCAACGTTGAATCAAGAATTGACAGGTTCTGTCATCACCCTAACAAGTCCGACAGTTAGATCCAATGCGGTGGGTGTCACAGCTCCTGTGGCGGAAGCAACGATCACATTGGATGCAGCAGGTGCTGAATCAGTGGTGATGACTGCAGCAAATCAAACGGGGGCTGGAACATGGGTCAATGCTTGGGGAAGCGTTGAAACGGTCACTGAAATAGATAAAGATGGCCAAGAAGTACAAGCAGATGTTACCAAAGCGGTCGCACTTTCTGTACCCGGCAGCACACCAAAAGATGCCGTTAGCTACACGACTACACTAACTTGGGTATTATCAGATACACCAGGAACGGAAGGATAAGGAGTATAGATATGAAAAAGACACTAGCATTTCTCTCAGTATTAGGCTTAAGCCTAGCAGCACCAGTGCTGGCACAAGCAGCAGACAGTGCAGAATACAACTCAAATGGACAAATCACCTTTGAACCAAATACGGATCCAACCAATCCAATCAGCCCAACGGATCCAGATCCAGAAAATCCAATCAAACCAGTTGATCCAACAGACCCAGATGGACCAAATCCGGGAACCAACGGACCGCTATCGATTGATTTTGCTTCAAGCCTTTACTTTGGCACACAAAAAATCACCTCGAAAACAGAGGTCTATCATGCGGAAACCCAAAAATACGTGGATTCAGCAAATGAAAATCAAGAAGGCCCCAACTTCGTCCAAGTAACAGACAATCGGGGAACAGAGAGCGGTTGGACATTGAATGTTCGCCAAAATGGCCAGTTCAAAACAGCGGAAGACCAAGAATTGACTGCTGCGCAAATTCGTTTGACAAAGGGAACTGTGGTAACACCGTCATTGTCACCAAAACCATCAAATGTGAGCACAACGATCACATTGAATCCAAACGGTGCCCAATCCTTAGTGATGAGTGCCCAAGATGGTGAAGGAGCAGGAACCTATCTAATGAGTTGGGGCGATAGTTTAGCCGCAGCCATGGATAGTATTGAGTTGGAAGTTCCAGGCTCAACGACGAAATATGCCAGCCAATACAACACCACGTTTACTTGGTTACTAACAGACACACCAACCAACCCATAAGTACCAGCTTTCTCCTTGAACCCTTTCGAGGTTCAAGGAGAATACATAGAAAGAAGGGACATCCATCATGAAAAAAATCAACCAGCTTTTGGCGCTCCTATTCGCGAGTATTTTCTTTTTCGTACCAACTATAGGAACCGCTTCTGAATTTAACTTTGCCGTCAATCCAGTGATTCCAGAGAACCAAATCGATAAAGAAAAGACTTATTTTGACTTGAAAATGGCGCCGGGGACGGTCCAAACTGTGGAAGTCCAATTGCGTAATGATACCGATCAAGAGGTAGTCATCGCACCAGTGATCGCTTCAGCTACCACAAACCTAAATGGAGTCGTGGAATATGGCGAAAACGACATCGAAGCAGATGAAACATTGCCTTATGATATGGCTGACTTGATTGAAGTGGAGAAAGAAATCACGATCCCGAAACAATCCCAGATCACCTTGCCTTTAAAGATCACTATGCCTTCGGAATCCTTTGAAGGAGTCATCGCAGGTGGCTTGACCTTAAAAGAAACGACAGAGGAAAATGCTACGGCTGACAGTGAAGAAGACCAAGGCTTAGCCATCAAGAACGAGTATGCCTATGTCGTTGCGATTTTATTGCGTCAAAATACAGCAGAAGTTGCGCCGGATCTGAAACTACTAGATGTTGGACCGGGACAAGTCAATTCTCGTAACACCATCAATGTCACCCTCCAAAATCCTGAAGCAGCGTACTTGAATTCATTACGCCTGATTAATGAAGTGAAGAAAAAAGGCGATAGCGATGTTTTGTATTCTTCGGATACTTCCCGGATGCAAATGGCACCTAATTCCAACTTCTCGTACCCAATCTCATTAGAAGGGCAACGTTTAGAAGCCGGGACCTACGTGTTGACTTCCGTTGCCTATGGTGGGAAAAGTGAAGAAGGACAATACAAAGTTGAAAATGAAGAAGGCGAAGAAGAAAGCTATCTTTATAAGTGGACCTTTGAGGAAGAATTCACAGTGACTGGCGATGTCGCACGTGATCTGAACCAGAAAGATGTGACGATCGAAACAGATTACACGTGGCTTTACTTCTTGATCGGCGGTCTGTTGTTATTGCTCGCCTTCTTGCTGCTTTTATGGTACCGACGAAAGAAAAAAAATGAAACGGATGAAGCGTGAGCACCTTGAGAAATACTTGATCGATGGCTTGATCATCGCAGGTATCCTCTTGTTGGCACTTCCTTTTTTAAAAGAAAGCATCGTCAGTTGGCAATTACGCACAAGCGAATTGACGATAGCGACCCAGCTGCCGACAACGATTCCAGAAGAAGAAACCATTCAGATACCGACTCTGGGGGACGTCTTAGCGCCACAGCCAGCAACGATCACCGGGTACGGCTTTGTCACGATCGAGGCAATCGATTTCCAGCAACCACTGCTGGTGGGTTTGACCAATCAGCAGCTGCTGAAAGGCGGTGTCGTGATGTTTCCTCAGCGTTTGTTAAAAAATAGCAATTTTGTCGTTTTAGGGCATCATCTCGGTAGACAAAGTTTGTTATTTGGTCAATTGCTAGAAGCACAGGTGGGGATGGAAGTGTCAGTGAGCTATCTCGAGGAAAGTCAACAGTATATCATCATCGATAAAAAAATCGTGGAGGAAACAGACTTGTCGGTTTTAGCGGATGACCAAGGGCCAAGGCTGACCTTGATCACTTGTCCAACACCAACGCGAACGGACGAACGCTTAGTGCTGACAGCGATTCCTGTTGAGCAGACAACTGCCCAGCAGTCGCAAAAATCGTCGAGCAGTACGCCACAATCATCGGATGGGCTGATTGTAAAACAAGAAAAGCAATGGAAACAACAATCTAAAAAAAATTGGTTTCTTTTATTTGTTATTTTATTTATAATTAGTGGATGCCTGCTAAGCGTTCACAAACTGTTGGAACGTTCAGCGTCATAGAAAGATCATCAGAAAGTGCGCGGATGATAAGGAAGGTGAAGAAATGAAACGCAGATTTGGCTTTGTCATTGGTGCCTGCATGTTTATTGGATTGATCGATCTTGTTACAGAACAAGTCGTTTTTGCCACCATCTATAATCCGCTGGACCCCTCAGAAGAAATCGTTCCGACAGATCCTCCGGAAGAAGTACCAGAAAAAGTGAATGAACCACCTGCTGAAAAAAAAGAACCAGAAGAGCAACCAGCTCCTGAACCCGAAACGGTTCCGAAGAAAGAGCAGGAGCAATCCATATCTCCAGAAAGTAATTTTTTGGACAAACAGAAACACTTTGGACAACGAGTCATGCTAGAAGATGTTTTCGTATCGGATAGTTTAAAAGTGGATGTAGCACTCCCAGGAAATAATACGGATGGCGATGGGGATGATAAACCTTCGTATCTTGCCAGTCTCTGCTATTTATTTTCAGGAAACGTTCTTTATGGCCAAAAAAATAATGGAGGCTTGAAAACGCATGTTTGTGACATTTTTGAATAAAGCGGACAAACGAAAATTGGTCCTGTTACAATATTTGGAAAACGCCATCGCTCTTTCTGAAACGAAAGAAACCTTGATGGATCAATTGACCATGTCGGAATTTCTAATCAACAAAACCGTTCAAGAATTGAATCTTGATTTTTATGAACTAGGGTTGAATGAGGAATTTGAGATCGTGACCGATGGGACGGTCATTAAACTCAATGCGTCCGGGCTGGCAACTTCCGATACGCTATTGACTTATTATTTGGATCAAGCGTTAAAATTTTCCATGTTGAAAGAATGTTTTTTTGAACAATTGTCTTCGCTATATGAATTTGCCACCAATCATTATTTGAGTCACAATCCTGTCTATAAAGAATTTAAACAGTTTAAACTGATTTTGAAGGAATATGACATTGATGTGACGAAAGAGTTTCAGCTGGTGGGGGAGGAAAGTGAAATCAGAGAATTTATTTTTCTCTTTTTTATGAAGGAATATTATTTGGATCATTCTCCCTTTCCAAAAGAGATCCTCGAAAAAGAAAAGTCTTTTGCGCGATTCAATGAGAGTAATTGGCTTAATCACGAACAGTCTGCTCGCATGCGAATTCGCAAGAAACACTATTTAGGCATTATTTTGTCCCGCATGGATAAAGGGCATTACATGCAAAATACGCTAGAAAATGATCTGATCATGCCGAAGCACTTGGTGATTATTGATGAGTTGAAAAGCTGGTTACAAGAGATTTTAGCCATCACAGATCAAGAAGTGCTAGAATGTGAGGCACGGGATATTTTACGCTTTTTGATCGTTGAAGGGTGGTTGATCGACAATAACAGTTACATTGATCAAGAACAAATCTATATTCAGCAATTAAACACGGATTTTATTCAATCGGTCCAACAGCAGTTCTCATTAACGGCTGAAACATTGACACTCCTTCAGACCGAGACGACCACGATCCATTACCAGCTCTTATCGTTTTCCTTTAGTTCCCGCTATGAATACCAATATATGGATGTGACGTATTTTCTTGAGACGTACCCCGAATATGCAGCCTTTTGTCGCAACTATTTAGAAGAAAACCGCAATCGCCCAATCTTATGGAACAACAAGGAATTTTTGTTTTTCAGATACCTGATTTTATTAGTTTCTACGATTCCTTTAAAAGAGATTTTGGTTCCCTTGTATGTCTGCGTTGATTTTTCTTTTGGTGATTCTTATAATCAGATGATCCAAAAGAATATCGAAAAAATTCTCGATTTGAATGTGCAATTCCAGAGTTACCCAGATGATCAAACGCATTTGATTCTTTCAAACCTCCCCTTTTATGGTGCCTTAGGAATCGACCATATCTTATGGTTGGCCCCTCCTAGACCTATTGATTGGGCCAATTTCACAGAAAAAGTCAGCGCGATCCGCAGGGAACAGTTTCAAAACAAAACGGCACAATGAGCATCTCGCCGTTTTAATAATAAAGCGTCGTCTGTCCTCTCAAGGAGGCAGGCGTTTTTTTTGCAGAGAATCACATTGCCAAAAGAACAATCATGAATCGGTCATCTTTGTAATGTATCACTCATTGGTTGTGAAAAAGGAACATTTGATAGGATTTTTTTTTGCTAGAAAATTTGGTATGATAGAAAGAGAAGAAAAAGAGGTGCCCTATGATGGATGGGAAACAAACGAAGGCTGTGATTGGCCAGACATTGATCACCCTTTGTGAGACCAAAGAAGTGAATAAGATCAGCGTGCAGGAGATCGCCGAAAAAGCGCAGGTCAATCGGCAGACGTTTTACTATCATTTTCCTGATAAGAAAGCCCTGATCCAATGGATCTATCGGCAAGATGCGCTGATTTTTTTGACGACTGAAGATGTCGCCCTTGATAATTGGGAAGAGGCCGCCTTACGCATGCTGAAAGCAATGAAACAAGCGCCGGCCTTTTACCGCAAATCACTGGCTTATGACCGCGAGATCTTAATGAACGGTTTTTTACAGATCACAGAACCGCTTTTTCAGCGCTTGTTCTTGGAGGTTGATCAAGAGCAGCAATTGACGAAACAAGACATTCTATTTTATAGCCGGTTCTTTTCCTACGGCTGCGGAGGCATTTTGGAAAATTGGATTCGCAACGACTTTCCAGAGACGCCATTAGAGATTGCAACGCAATTGTTTCGTTTGGCGAAGGATGTAGAATTTTTTGGCCACCAAATCTATGAAAAAGAGGAGCAATGAGCGATGACGAAAGTTTTATTTGTTTGTTTAGGTAATATCTGCCGTTCCCCCATGGCAGAAGCCATTTATAGAGCAGAAATAGCAAAACGCAAATTGGATTGGCAGATCGATTCGGCAGCGACTAGCTCTTGGGAAGTCGGACACTCAGCTCATCCAGGAACTCAGAAAAAGCTCCGTCAAGTAGGTTTATCAAGCGGAGGTCTTATCTCCCGCCAGATCACAGAGGCAGATTTTACAAAATTTGATTGGATCATTGGCATGGATGAGAGCAATGTTGAAAACCTGCATGGGCTGGCACCGGCCAATACGACAGCCAAGATCCGTTCGTATATGAGTGTCGTTCCCGGCAAGGAGACTGAGGAAGTGCCAGATCCTTATTATACAGGGGATTTTGAAGAGACCTACCAACTGCTACAAGAAGGAATTCCTTATTGGCTAGAGAGTATTTCTTCGGAGAAATAAGACGTGTTCGCTTGTATTTTATCAAAAATTTGCTAAAATAGGATTATGAAATGCGAACGTATGTGTGGTTTTATAAACTGCTGTAACGCGCAGAAAGGAATGTCCAATGGAAAAGAAACCATCGCCCATTAAACAGTTGGGTAAACTCATTGTGATGACATCCACAACCTTGCTAGATACCTTTTTCAGTGATGATGCTGACAAGAAGAATCAGTCTGAAAAAGTGAAAGAGATCCAGCGAACGCTGCAAGAAGCAGCTGCTGCGAAGCATCTGGTGGTGTTGCAAGTAAAGACAGAGAAATTGGGTGGTTTTGAAACCGTTACCGGGTGGATCGTCGGTAAAACGGTAGCAAAAGAACAAGTTGTCTTGAAATTACAAAGTGACCGTCAGCAGCTGCGAATTATTCCCCTGAATCATGTGCTAAAAGTCAGCACCTTGAATACAAAACCCGGCTTGTAATCAAGCCTGTGCATAGCAAAAAAACCGCTGGGTCATTAGACATAGCGGTTTTTTTAATTGCTAATTAAGCGTGCTTGTTTTTGACTTCAGCGAGTCGCCAAGCAGTCATCATAGCGATCAGTTCATAAGGGATCGGTTGCGCAAAAGGGAACTGGACCGCACCTTTACTAGTCTTGTAGGGTTGTAGAGCCTCTTGGAAGGCCGTGATCGCAGAAGGCGTAGGATAAAAGCCGAGATGCTGTTTGGCGCAGGCAAAATGCACGATATTTTCTTCCTGATGATAGGTGGGCATTTGGTAACTGATTTTTTCAACCGCTTCTGGCAAGACAGCCTTAATCGTTTGGCGGACAGTTCTTAAAATCACTTGTCGTTCTGCTGGAGCTGCTGCAATGTATTGGTCAACTGTCGTAATGTCTTTTGTCATGGGACACCTCCTGCCTTTAGTATACGGTAAACTCCGTAAGAAAAAAAGGAGCCTGTCAGTGGGTGGCTGACAGGCAAGGAGTAAAAATGAAAAGTGTTAGTTAGGGTTGTTTGTTGGGTTATGTATACTATACTGCCCAAATATGAATTTTTTGTGGAGAAAAGATTGGAAAGTGTTTAAGTTTACTACCTAAGAAAATACCCCAAAAAAGACCCGTCGGTGGGTGGCCGACGGGAAGGAGTTAAAAATGAAAAAGTGTTAGTTAGGGTTGTTTGTTGGTATACATAAAGTATACGAGATAAATATGAATATTCTGTGACAAATCTTTTCGGAAGTTCTTAAGAAACCGTAACGGTTTGATTACAAGGAAAGATTCTTTTCGTCAAAACGATTTTTTAAGGTACGGTACAAATCAATGTATTGCCGATCATCTGCCGCATAATCCCAAATATAACTCATTTTTTCTGGTTTAAGCTTTTTCATCAATTGGTTGGAACTAACGATAACATCATAATTTTCTTGCTGATTCAGATCATAAGGCTCTGCTGCCACGAAGGTCAAGTCATGCAAGAATTGATTTAAACCTTGAACAACTAAGAAATTATCTTCTAAGGCAACCCCAACCCGTAGACGATTCGAGTAACGGATTTGATCATAAAATGGCAAGAGGGCATGAGTATACATCGTTGCCATCTGCTCTTGATTTTCATCATTGATATAATCTACTGCTGATTCTTCACGGTAGCTAGTCAAGAAATCGTCGATTTTTTGTTGTAACTGTTCTTCAGCAGATCCGCGATTGATCGATGGTGTCAGCAAGCGATAGATGTTAGGAAATGGCTGACGAAAAACATAGTTGCCGAAGGTCACATTAATCAAATTCCCCACAACTAATGGCTCGTCTAACAGGCCAGGTTGTGAAGCAAAAAAAGTTGCTTTCATTTCTGCTAAAAGGTCTGCCACAAGCGGATAGACCGGATTTTGTTTGTTTGAGAAGAAATGGATCGTTTGTTGTAAGGCTTCTTCTTCCGGACTTAAATAGAATGGGAAGATTTGCGCCATCAAATAAATAAAGCCAGATTCACCTTTCAGTTGTTTGTCCGTCATTGAAACTTCAGGATCAACGACTTGCGTCAAACGCTCAAAATCGAAGTATGGATTATTTTTCATCAAGAAATTGTACCGTTTGTCGTATTTGGCAAAATTTTCTTTTTTGATTCGTAAAAGGATCAGGGCAGCAAAATACTTCAACTCTAGTCGACCAAGATAAGAGTGAGTCATTGGGAAGTATTCCGTGAAACGATCCACTACTTTTTCTGCTTCGCTTTCCGCGATCGCAAAAGGCCATTCAATGCCACGGGTACCTAACCAAATAATGTTGAATAAGGAGAGCCGCACAAGACGCTCATCGCCTACTAAGTTTGATTCAGTGTAAGTAAAGCGAAGCTGGAATTGTTTCAAATGTTTTTTTAGATGTTCAAATTTGCGAGACACCGTTGAACGACTGACATCGTATTTTGCACAAAAATCCGTGATCGTTGGATTGTCTTCATTCAGCATGTAAAGAACATATAAGAACGGAACGCTTTTATTCAATAAATAGAAGCGGTATTCATCGATCGTTACCGCGATATTCTGAGGCTGTAATTTACCGCCACGACCGAGTATCGACATATGATCCGGAGTCAACTCAGCTAGATCTTGGTCGATCTCAGTCAACTCGATAAAAGCTTGTTGGTAGCTCAACTCCATTTCCTTTGCCAATTGTGCGATTGGGTGGCTAGGGTTTTGCAGAGTTAGCATACGCCGGAATATTTTAAATTTAATTAATGTTTGCGGGTCCATCATAAGTTCTTCATAAAACATAGGTATCCTCCTTTGTGGCTCTATTGTATCTTTTTTTTACGAAACTGTCAGTCTTTTTAATCAAAAAAATAGCCTACCTTTTAAAAAAAGGTAGGTTATTTTCGTCTTTTTAACTAATTTAGGCCGAAATAGGATCTTTTTTGAACCATGACCATAGCAAACCAATCAAAAATCCGATCGCCGCTGGTATGACCCAACCCATCCCGATTTGGAAAAATGGCAGATAATTAGACGCAAAAGACAAAATTCCTTGCACAAACGCATTATTGGTAATCAGTGCAGGACTAGCATTTAAGCCGTCGATGATTGCAGCGATCAACGTGAAATACGTCGTCATTCGATAGACACTGGCACGATGATGAAACAAGGGACTGATGATCGCCAACAAAATCAAGGTGATCGCCAGTGGATAGATAAACATCAAGACTGGAATGGAGAATTCAATGATATTAGTCAAGCCAACGTTGGCGAAGATCGCTGGTAAGATACTTGTCAATGCGATAAAGAAACCGTAGCTTTGTTTTGGAAACAACCCAGCAAAGGTCTCAGAAAAGGCTGTGATCAAACCGATGGCGGTTTTTAAGCAGGCAGAGATGACGATCAATGCCAATAATAGACTGCCGATGGTGCCAAGGTAGTGGTTGGCGATTTGTGCCAAAGCGATCCCACCGTTTTCGCTGATGGGAAACTGACCTAAACTTTTGGTTCCCATATAAGAAAGTAAGGTATAGATGATCCCCATCAACACGATACTGACAGAGCCGGAAAGAATCGTGTCTTTTGCGACTGTCGTAGGTTTCTCAACCCCCATATTGCGAATCGTTGAGACGATGATGATCCCAAATGCTAAGGATGCCAATGCATCAAGGGTATTGTAACCATTGGTGAAACCAGTGAAGAAGGCATCGTTTTGATAGCTAGGATAGATCGGCGCATCGCTGATCGTTCCTAGGGGTTGCCAAAAGGCGAAAAATAGCAGAACACCTAGTAAGACCAGAAACAAGGGATTTAAAAACTTCCCGACATAATCAAGAATTTTGCTTGGTTTACGTGAAAACCACCAAGCAGCACCAAAAAATAGGGCAGAAAACAAGGCCAATAACCAAGTTTGCATATCTGATGAAACGTGGGGAGCGATCCCGATCTCATAAGAAGTAGTGGCCAAACGGGGCAGAGCAAAGAAAGGCCCAATCACTAAGTAAAGCAAAATCGTAAATATCATTGCATAGCGTCGATTGATCCGAGAAGCTAATTCAAAAACTCCGCTACTTTGGGACACCCCAATGGCGATTACTCCTAAAAATGGCAAGCCGATTCCAGTCACTAAAAAGCCAAGATTGGCTAAGCCGACATTCGCACCAGCTTCTTGTCCCATGTGAACGGGGAAGATTAGATTTCCGGCACCAAAGAACAGACCGAAAAGCATTGATCCAACATACATATAATCCTTAAACTGTAACTTTTTTTCCATAAATGAAAGCTCCTATAATTCCTTAGTTTTTAAAAAAATAACAAATTTTCCGACAAATAGCAATGTTTTTTTGTTATTTTTTGGTAAATTCTGACGATTCTGTTTCCCATAATAAAAAAACACTTAGCATTGAATTCTTCCAAGCTTACTGAAAAAAGGATAAAAAGCTCGGAAGAAGAACACTAAGTGCTTCAAGACAGAGAATTAATTCAACACACGGGAAAGGAATTCTTTGGTGCGCTGCTCTTTTGGATGAATAAAGATATCTTCTGGTGTTCCTTGCTCGGCAATGACGCCTTGATCCATAAAGATGACCCGATCAGATACTTCTTTGGCAAAGCCCATTTCGTGGGTAACAATCACCATCGTCAAGCCAGTATGAGCTAAGGTATTCATGGTCTTCAACACTTCACCGACCATTTCTGGATCCAATGCAGAAGTCGGCTCATCAAACAACATGACATCTGGATTCATCGATAAGGCACGGGCAATGGCTACCCGTTGTTTTTGTCCACCTGAAAGCTGGGAAGGCTTGGCATTGGCATATTGAGCCATACCGACTTGCTCCAGATTTTCTTTGGCAGTCGCTTCCGCTTCTTTGCGATCGCGTTTTAAAACAGTGACTTGTCCAGTCACGCAGTTTTCTAATACATTCATATTGTTGAACAAGTTAAAGGATTGGAAAACCATCCCTAGATGTGTCCGGTATTTCGGCAAGTCATAGCCTTTTTCTAGCACATTTTCACCTAAGTAGATGATTTGTCCACTGGTTGGTTTTTCTAATAAGTTGATGCAGCGAAGAAGTGTGGATTTTCCTGAACCAGAAGAACCGATGATCGTGACAACTTCTCCTTTATTAACAGACAAACTGATGTCTTTTAAGACTTCGTTGTCGCCAAAACTCTTTTTTAAATGGTCAATTTCAATGATTGCTGACATGTTCTTCCTCCTTATTCGTTCGGGTTGATGTCTTCTAATTTGACATACGCACTGGGACCATCCATTTTGCGTTCAACAAAGCGCAAGATCTGGGTAGCACTGATGGTCAAGACTAAGTAGATCACACCGATGATCGCAAATGTTTGGAAGTATTGGAAGTTCGTTCCAGCGGCTGATGTACCTTGGAAAAAGAGGTCCGCAACACTGATAACACTTAAGACGGCAGTATCTTTGATATTGATAATGATCTCATTCCCGGTAGCAGGTAAAATGTTGCGCATCACTTGCGGCAACACGACTTTGATCATGGTTTGCCAATGGGTCATACCGATGGCTTGAGCTGCTTCAAATTGACCATCATCTACAGCAAAGATCCCACCACGAACGATCTCAGACATGTAGGCACCGGTATTGATAGAAACGATCAGCACGGCTGCCAGCGTTCGATTCATTGAGACGCCAAAAGCCAAAGCGGTTCCGTAGAAAATAACCATAGCTTGAACCATCATTGGGGTCCCGCGGAAAACTTCGATATAGATGGTTAGTAAGCCATTAACGATCCGTTGGAGGAAACGTCCTACTGGATTTTCTGAAAGCGGCAATGTCCGGAAGATACCGACTAAGAGACCAATGATCAATCCGATGATCGTTGAAAGGATCGCGATGAATAAGGTCAAGCCAGCACCTCGCAAAAAGAGCATGCCGTAATCATCAATGATTTTTTTGAAATCAGCGATCAGACCTTGATCCGCTGTTTCTCCGCTGGCATCTGCAGGCTGATCCAAGACTGCTTGATCCATCAGGGAAACCCGTTCTTCTTCAGAGATTCCTGCAAGGATCTCATTGACTTTTTCAACATCCGGATCGCCTTTGCGCATCCCAACTGCTACTTGGACGTCTTCTGGATTGGTTTCAAAACCGGCCCCTTCATCGAACTCGACCATCTTCAAATCAGGATTTGCACCGACGGCAGTGACGCCTTCTGGTCGTTCACTGACGTAGCCATCAATGATTCCCGAAGCTAAAGCAACGCGCATGGAGGAGAAGTCTCGCATGGCTTGTTCTTTTTGGACCTCAGGGATTTGATCAATGACGGTATAATGGAAAGTATTCAGCTGAGCAGTGATTTTCGCTCCAGCAAGATCAGCGAGGCTTTTAGCATCGGCGTACTCGCCATCTTTACGAACCACTACCACCAAATCTGATTCATAGTAAGGATCGGTAAAATCGATTTGCTCGCGACGTTCGGCAGTTGGTGACATCCCGGCGATCACGGCATCGATAGTCCCCGCTTGTAAAGCTGGCGGTAGGCCGTCCCATTGGGTTTTAACGATCACTAATTCCTTGCCTAAGCCTTCAGCGATTCGTTTGGCGATCTGGACATCGTAACCGCCGGCAAATGCCGAGCCTTCTTCCCCAGAAATTGGCACGGCACCATTGGCGTCAGTGGTTTGCGTCCAGTTAAATGGCGCATAACCCGCCTCCATGCCGACACGGAATTGTTCTGCAGGTGTTTGGTCATCCGCTTGCACAGTTAAGGGCAGCTGAATGAGGGTTAGACAGAGGGCGAAGACCGCCCAGATCCAATTATTTTTTTTCATTTTTTCTCTTTCCTTTCACGAGTTGGACAAGCAGGTAAGGATGAAAAAGCAAAAAAACAGCCGTACTCCATGATTGGAAAACGGCTGTTGACAAGTCATCGTCGACAAACCTTTCACAAAACATAGCGCAACTTAGACAAGCTAAGACAGTCCGCAAATTATTCATTTGCGGCCCAACAAAATCGATGCAAGCAAAACCGATCTTGTTTCGGCGATGTTCCCTAGCTCTGCTGTAAACGTGTTGCTTCACTCAGCAGGATTAATGAACCTCGCGACCTCTACCTAAATGTTAAAGGGTACTCGTATTTAATTTGATTCTTCTCAGAGTTTAGAAGAAAAGCACCCAAATGTCAATTCTTTTTAACAAAAAAACGACCATTTCCCTATTTTTATCAAAGAGAAAGCGGATCGTTTTTACGAGTGTCTATTGGAACCCTTAAGCGACTTTCGCTTTTGGTTCACGGCCTAAAACAGCTTGGATGACTGTCAAACCAAGCAATAAGCCAAGTGCTAGATAGATGAGGCTTGAGTATTGTGTAACGCCCCAATCTTGTCCTAAGGTACGGTACACCACAAGGACGATGGCTTGAATGATTGCTGTGATGACATTTAAAAAGCCAAATGCCCATAGATTGCCATTTTCTTTACGTGCTAAATAGAAGATAGAGAAATATAAGCTGACTGCCAACCAACCGAAACTGATAATGATCATTGCCCAATAAATAATAGCTGCTACCAATGTATTTCACCTCACTTTGATTCGTGACTAGTTTACCACGTTTTTTGTTCCTTGTCATGAAGGAATCTCTTTCTTTGTGAGGCAAAAAACAAAGCGCAAAAGCAGTAATGAAAAGATCGTCTGCTACATTTGCTATTGGTGGGTTTGCTGAAAAAGGGACGATTTTTCTAGATTGGTTCATTTTCAGCTGTGTATAATAGAAATAAACTGTTTTTTTTGCAGAAAACTACGAGTTAAGAATCAATTAATAATTAGTTAATAGCTGATTTAGATCTGCTTGCTAGAATGATCACAGAAGCAAGCAAGGAGGAAGTAAAAATGGAAAATGTTCTAACAATCAAAGGATTAAACAAATGTTACGGCAAACAGCAGGCGCTGCATGATGTCGATCTAACGATCGCGAAAGGAGATATTTTTGGATTGGTGGGGAGAAATGGTGCTGGGAAGACGACCTTATTAAAAGCAATCGTTCAGTTGATCCAACCCACTGGTGGCAGTCTACAGTTGTTTGGTGTCGAAGGCGGCAAAGCGTACACCCAGATGCTGAAACGCGTCGGCAACGTGATTGAGACTCCAGTCGCTTACGACCAATTGACCGCTAAACAAAATCTAAACTATTATTGCAAAATCAGCGGGGTGGTGGAACCTGATGCCGTTAGTAAGGCACTGTCGTTTGTTGGTTTGACCAATGTCGGCAACAAGAAATACCGTGATTTTTCTTTGGGTATGAAACAAAAGCTCGGCTTAGCCATCGCTTTATTGAACCAACCGGATTTTCTGATATTAGATGAGCCGATCAATGGCTTGGATCCTGTAGCGATCGTTGAGTTTCGGGAGCTGCTTTTACGATTGAATCAAGAACGCGGCATGACGATTTTGATTTCCAGCCATATTTTAGAAGAGTTGTACTTAGTGGCTACACGTTTTGGGGTCATTAGTGAGGGGCGTCTGATCAAAGAGATGACCAAACACGAATTCGATCTGATGGCGAAACGGTTTATTCAATTAGAAGTAGATGATGTAGCCACAGCTAGCCGCTTACTGGACAGTCAGCTGATTTCTGAATATAAAGTTGTCAGTGACCACAAAATTCATATTTATCAAGAGAATGTGTTGATTCGGGACCTGGTCCGTCAGCTGGTTTATGAAGGGATCGCTATTGATCGGATTTCTTTTGAAGGGGAAAATCTAGAGTCGTATTTCAAAGAGTTAGTAACAAGTGAAGGGGGAAAGTAAGATGTTGAATTTTATTCGAGCCGATTTGTATCGTTTATCAAGAAGTAAAAGTTTTTGGATCACAGAAGGAATTATTTTATTGTTGGTGATTTTATCCGTTGTTTCCAAGGGTAGTGTAGGGGTCACTCTTGGGGATAGTACGCAAACAGCAGGTAGCCTTACGGAAATGACTGGCTTTCTGGCGATCCAGACCAGTCTGTCTTCCATGTTGCTGTATTACTCCTTGCCATTGGTGATGCAGGTCTTAGGCAGTGAGTACACGAAAGGGACCATGAAGAATATCATTACCGTCGGTGTCTCTAAACCCGCTTATCTTTTTGGGAAATTCTTGGTATATGCGTTGGTACTGGTCTTACAGATCGTCGCGATTTGTGTGGTGAGCTTTGTAGCGGGAACGGTTATTGGGGGGATTGGTTATAATGACCTTTCACAGATAGAAAACTTGTTGTATTATTTCGTTAGTTTTGTACTGATTTTATTAGCGACGTCCTCTTTTGCAGTGCTAGTTCTGTATTTAACCAAAAATACAGCAGTCAGCGTATTGGCGACGATTTTTATTCCGATGGCCTTTGCGATTGCCCGAATCTCCTTACCCAACTGGAAGTTTTTAGAATACTTGGACTTTCAAGGTGGGTTAGAGATGGTGACCATGACTACTTTCCAAACATGGAAAACAGTCCAACCAATTTTTCTTGGGAGCCTAATCAGTTTGCTGCTTTGTCTTTTGGCTGCGCATCTGGTGTTTAAGAGACAAGAATTGTAAGAGCAGAAAAATGCCCAACCGTATCGACTAGTGAAGGTCGAGCGATTGGGTGTTTTTTGTGTATAGCTATGAGTTAGTAGGATTCAACGGACTGCTGCCAAAACAAAGTCAAACGAAACGTCTCTTCGGTTGTATCCAATTGGATTTTGCCGTCTAATGCATTAGTCAATGCCGCGATGATATACAGACCAAGTCCGGCTTGCTGTTTATGCCGCGAAAGGTCTTCCGTATAAAAGCGGTGGGTCAATTTTTCTGGGTGCTGGATCGGTGCCTTCAGCTGATTTTCCTGTTGGAAAACGATGCGCTCTCCTTGCTGATTCAAGCGGATCGTCCCCGTTTCAATGCCATGTTCCAGCAGGTTACCAAGGACATTTTGGAAAATTCGTTGCCAGCTTTTTTTATCTGAAATGATCATGATGTTGGGTTGGATCGCAACCGTCAGTGATAAATGGTTTTCCTCAAAAGAAGGATAAAGCTGGAGTAGTTCTTCTTCCAATAAACGAGAAAGATCGAATTCTTCCAAAGTCAAAGCCAGTTGATTGTCTTTGAGACGCTGATAGGTCAATAACTGTTCCAGATGATTTTCGACTTTTTCTAGGTTGCTGCTGACTTTATCCAGCAGCTGTAGTTGTTGCGGGGTGAGGGTCTTATCGGCTTGCAGCAGTTGTGTGTAGCCGCTGGCGACCGTTAAAGGTGTGCGCAAGTCGTGAGAGATATTTTGAATGGCTTGTTCCAACTGCTGGTTTTCTTGCAGCATTTGATAGTGTTGCTGCTTATTTTTTCTAAGTATCTGATTGTTTAGCAAGGCGATCGCTTTTAAAGCGGGGATGCGGGTCTGCAGATGGATCTCTTGATTTGTTTCGATTTCGCTGATTCTTGCTAATTGCTGGTGGTACTTTTTTAGATCATATAGTAAGAAAAACCAATAGCCCAACAATAACACAACGATCAAAGCGGCGAAAAACTGAAGTATATGCATGGGGTTCCTCCTTTTTAAGCTAGCTTGATGCCGATGCCCCAGACAGTATCGATATACGCTTCATCTGGATCGAGTGTTTTGATTTTGCTGCGTAAATGGCTGATATGGACATTGATCGTGTTTTCTTCACCGTAATAAGGTTCCTGCCAAACCGCTTCATAGAGCATTTCTTTCGTATACACTTTTTTGGGGTTGGTTAAGAGCAGGGAAAAAATCTCAAACTCCTTTTTCTTTAACTGAACCGTTGCTTCTTCTCGTTGCAGCTGAAACGAGTCAGGCAACAGTTGAATGTTTTTATACGAGTGGCTGCTGGCAACTGGAGGGGTTTGTTTATTTGTGCGCAATTGAACAATGATACGGGCCTTTAATTCTTCGACATTGAAGGGTTTGGTCAAGTAATCATTGGCACCCGCCAGCAAAAGGGTGGAAACATCGGCTGGTTCATCTAAGGCAGTCAAGATAATGACGGGGACCGTGGAGGTTTGGCGAATTTCTTGCAAGACTTGTGTCCCATCTTTACCGGGGAGCATTCGATCTAGCAAAATCAAGTCGAAAGCATCTTGCTGAAAAAGCAGCAGACCTTCCGTGCCTGAATAGGCTTGCTGGACGGTATAGTCAGCTGCTAAAATAGTAGCCAACATTTCGCTGATCTCATTGTTGTCTTCGATAATCAAAATTTTCATTTGGTTTTCCCAGTCTCCTTGCATTTATTGCATCTATTATAAGCAATTCCGCAAGAAAAAGCATTAGTTGCTTTTAAAAAAGAAAATGGCTGATTTTTCGCAAAAACGGTTCTTTTTCGGTTAGAATAAGAGAAAAGCCATAAAGGAAGTTAGAACGATGAAGGTATCTATTGAGCAAGCAATCGCAGCGGTCACCGCCGCATCATCGGTGACCTTTTTGACGGGTGCCGGTGTTTCGACCCCATCGGGCATTCCTGATTACCGTTCCTTAAAAGGGGTCTATCAAGGAGTGGCCCAGCCAGAGTATTTGTTAAGCCATGACTGTTTAGAAAACGAACCGGAAACATTTTATCAGTTCGTCAAGCACCTCTACCATCCTCAAGCACAGCCTAATATTATTCATCAAAAAATGGCTGAGCTGCAAGCGAAGAAAACCGTCTGGGTCGTTTCGCAAAACATCGATGGCTTGCATGAAAAAGCAGGCAGTCACCAAAGAATCGATTTTCACGGCTCCTTGTACAACTGTTATTGCCGAAAATGCGGCAATCCGGTACCTTGGCAAGCATATTTGCAGGATTGGCACCATGCAGGATGTGGCGGTCAGATTCGGCCAGCGATCGTGCTTTACGGGGAAGGATTTACGGATGAAACCATTGAAGGAGCCATTCAAGCCGTTGCTCAAGCCGACCTGACGATGGTCGTGGGGACTTCGCTGCAAGTCTATCCTTTTGCAGGGTTAGTCGATTACAGCCAGCAGGTGTTGGTCATCAATAAGGAACCATTGGCGATCCCGAATGAATATGGCATGTTGACCGCAGCAGCCGAAACGTTTTTCCAGAAAATTGAATGAAGGAGTTTATGATATGACACAACGTACCGAAAAAGAGAAAATGATTGCTGGCGAATTGTACTTTTCCCCAGATCCAGAATTGGTGGCAGATCGAAAGTATGCCCGTGAACAAATGAACCTAATCAACCAAGAAACTGATACAACAATCAAAGAGCAGTTACTAAAAGAAACTTTCGGCTCTGTGACTGGACGAATCTATATCGAACCGAATGTCCGCTTTGATTATGGCTACAATATTTCTGTGGGCAAAAACTTCTATGCTAACTACGACTGTGTGCTATTAGATGTTTGTCCCATTACCTTTGGCGACAACTGTATGCTGGCACCCAATGTTCGGTTGTTTACGGCGACGCATCCATTACATCCGGTCAAACGAAACAGCGGCTTAGAATTAGGGGCCCCGATCGTGATTGGCGATAACGCATGGATCGGTGGTGCGGCCACGATTTTGCCAGGGGTCCGCTTAGGCAACAATGTCGTGGTGGGGGCTGGCAGTGTCGTTACAAAATCATTCCCAGACAATGTTGTGCTGGCGGGAAATCCGGCACGGGTCATCAAGACGATCGACTTGGAAGAAGAAAACAATCAGCAAGATCCTTTGGCTGTTCAGCGGGCAGCGATCGATGACATTGATTGGCAACTCACGCATCTTTTGGAAAAACGTATGAGCACGGTCAATGAAATCGTGCAATTGAAGAAAAGCAGTCAACTGCCGGTATTAGATGAAAATCGTGAAGAGAAAGTGCTGGAAAACATTCGGCAGGCAATTTCTAATCAAGCCTACGAAGAAACGATTTTGGCTATGTTTCAATCAATTATGAACCACTCAAAAACCTATCAAGAGAATCAATTGGAGGAATGAGTATGGATGGAGCAACACGTCGAGAAAACATTTTAGCGGCATTGAAGCAAGCGGACAAAGCGATCAGTGCCAGCAAACTGGCAGAATCCCTCGGAGTCAGCCGTCAAATCATCGTTGGGGACATTGCCTTATTGCGAGCAGCTGGTGAAGCAATTGTGGCTACGGCTCGCGGCTATCGTCTGCAAGCGCTGTTGGATGAGGCAGGACATGTCAGTAAGCTAGCGGTACAGCATCGACCTGAACAAACGGAAGAAGAATTGCGCATCTTTGTCGCTTGTGGTGTGGAAGTGGTCGATGTCATCGTTGAGCATGAGATCTATGGAGAGATCACTGGCAATTTGCAGATTCAAACAAACCAAGACGTGACTGATTTCATCAACAAAACCAAACATGCAGAGGCCCGCTTGCTCTCAGATTTAACCAATGGGGTACACTTGCATACGTTGCGCTACACTGATCCTGCGGCTCTGGAAAAAGCCAAACAACAGTTAGCAGAAAAAGGCATGCTCTACCAAAATTGAGGCGTAAACCATTCTGGCAAGGACGCTATCGGCAGTCTTGGGGAACACTTAGATGAAAAAATTGTGATTTTTTGTTGACAAGGCGTTCATTTTCCAGTAAAGTACAACTCAACAAGAATAATGAATCTGTTGAGAAGGAAAGTAACCGCGGATACTTTAAAGAGAGACTCTGGTTGGTGGAAAGAGTCAAGTCAGAAGCGATGAAAAATGGCCTTGGAGGATTGATTGTCGATAAGTAGGCAATCACGGATGCGCACTACCGTTACAAAGTGCACCAATCTCTAGCACGACTAGACGTTGGGTTGAGGGAAGGGAAACCTTCTAAACAAAAGGTGGTAACACGAGTATTCGTCCTTTTACTAGCAAACGCTGGTAAAAGGATTTTTTTTATACCTAAAAATCAAATAGCACCACACACGAAGAATTGGTAAGTACAAAAGCACGTTTTTTCAACAGAGAGCTTCGGTAGCTGAAAAGAAGCATCAAACGACTTTTAGAAAATGGCCAAGGAGTGATTCGTTCCGAGCAGTAGTTTGCAAGGCGACGACGGTAGCGACCGTTATCTGGCTAGAGTATGATCGTACTCGAAAAGGAGCTGTATGCGAGTGCAGCTTAAACTGAGGTGGTAACACGCAAAAAGGCGTCCTCAAACAAGTCACAAGTGACTTGTTTGAGGATGCCTTTTTTATTGAAAAAGACAAGAACTAGGGGGAAGACGATGATTTCATTAAAAGACATATCAGTAACATTCAATCAACCAAAGAAACCCGCGATCCAAGCGGTCAAAAACGTATCGATCGAGATCGACAAAGGGGACGTGTACGGCATCGTGGGTTACTCAGGCGCCGGGAAAAGTACACTCGTCCGTGTAATCAACTTATTGCAGCGACCAAGCAGCGGCAGCGTCGTCGTCAATGGCACGGAGCTGACCACGCTTTCGGCGAAAGCTCTGCGAGAAAAACGGAAAACGATCGGAATGATCTTTCAGCACTTCAACTTGATGGACAGTCGCAATGTTTTTGATAACGTGGATTTTTCCTTGAAATATGGGGGACGGTCCAAACAGGAACGTCATCAAAAAGTTACCGAGCTGCTGGCGCTTGTTGGATTGGAAGAAAAAGCCCAAGCGTTTCCTAGCCAACTATCTGGAGGACAAAAACAGCGGGTCGCCATCGCCAGAGCTTTGGCAAATGATCCAGAGATCTTGTTGTGTGATGAGGCAACTAGCGCCCTTGATCCGAAAACGACCTTACAGATATTGGCTTTGTTGAAAAAATTAAATCGAACCCTCGGCTTGACCATCGTGATTATTACCCATGAGATGCAAGTTGTCAAAGAAATCTGCAACAAAGTGGCAGTGATGGAAGACGGCGAAGTCATCGAGCAAGGCTCAAGCGTTCAGATTTTCAGCCAACCAGAAAAACCTTTGACCAAAGATTTCATCCGAACGGCGACACACATCGACCAAGCCTTAGAAACGATCCTTGGCAGTTCGAAATTTTCTTCCTTGGCACCGAACGAATGGCTGGTGGAGCTGTCCTATGTGGGGGATCAAACCAATGAACCACTGATCGCCCAATTGTACAGCCGCTACAAAGTGACCACCAATATTCTTTACGGCAACGTGGAGATCTTGCAAGAAGTGCCGATCGGCAGCTTAGTCGTTAGCTTATCCGGCGAATACCAACAGCGTAAACATGCCTTAGAATATTTGAAGTCTCAAGGGGTTTACACCAATATTTTAAAAGAAAATCATGCAGAACCATTAAACAATGTAATTAAAGGAGGATTTTAGATGGCTGCCTTATTAGAAAGATATTTTCCCAATGTTGTTGCGATCCAAGATGAATTTGTGACAGCAACGATCCAAACCTTGTATATGGTTTTTTGGACCTCTTTGATCGCGGGCATCTTAGGCATCTTGTTAGGGATCGTTTTGGTAGTGACTCGACCGAATGGGATTTTAGAAAATCGACCGCTCTTTGAATTTCTCGATAAAGTCATCAATGTGGTGCGCTCGATCCCTTTCATTATCTTATTGACGTTACTAGGAACCTTTACCAGATTCCTTGTCGGAACGACCATCGGCGAAACAGCAGCATTGGTTCCTCTGATTGCTGGGATCATTCCTTTCTTTGCTCGGCAGATCGAGATTGCCTTGCTAGAAGTTGACCCCGGTGTCGTGGAGGCAGCTGAAGCGATGGGCACCAGTCCTTTCGGTATCATTTTTCGGGTCTATTTGCCAGAAGGCGTGGCGGGAATTATTCGGGTCTCTGCATTGACCGTGATCAATGTGATCGGATTGACCGCCATGGCAGGAGCAGTCGGCGCTGGCGGTTTAGGAAACTTAGCCATCACCCGCGGGTACAACCGATTCCAGACCGATGTTACGATCATGGCGACCTTGATCATCTTAGTATTCGTTTTTATCAGTCAATTTGTCAGCAACCTACTCATTAAACGAGTATCACACTGACCACCACTTACGTACAAATAAAAAAACAAGCAAGTCTATGGAGGAAGAAAAAATGAAAAAATTCGTACAATCAATCGTCTTAGGGGCAGCATTATTATTTATTACAGGATGCGGAAACAATGGCAGTGCCGCAGCCAATGATCAAGAAGAAGTCACGGTGAAATTAGGGGTGATTGGTGCAGACACCGATGTCTGGGATGATGTCAAAGATCGTTTGAAAGACGAAGGCATCAATTTAGAATATGTCCAATTTTCTGATTACAACCAACCCAACGCAGCCTTGGCTGATGGTTCCATCGACCTCAATTCATTCCAACACCAATTTTTCTTGGACAACTATAATGAAGAATTTGGTACTGATCTCGTATCGATCGGCAATACAGTCAATGCACCATTAGGTATTTATTCCGACAAAGTGACGGATGTCAACGACTTGGCTGAAGGAGCTAAAGTTGCGATCCCTAATGATGTGACCAATGGTGGTCGGGCATTGCTTTTGTTACAATCAGCTGGATTGATCAAAGTGGATGAAGCAGCCGGACAAACACCAACGGTCGCGGATATTACAGAAAACCGTTTGAACTTAGAAATTTCAGAACTTGATGCAGCGCAAACCGCTCGGGCACTTTCCGATGTCGATGTTTCGGTCATCAATAGCGGCATGGCGGTAGATGCAGGATTTGTACCAACCGAAGATGCGATCTTTTTAGAGCCTGTTGATGAAACGGCCCGTCCTTATGTCAACATCATTGCCGCCCGTAAAGAAGATGAAGACAATGAAGTATACCAAAAAGTGGTCGCTGCTTACCAAACAGAGGATACGAAAAAAGTCATCGAGGAAACGTCAAAAGGATCAAGTGTTCCTGCTTGGGAAACCTTTGGAGCAAAATAAGCACCATGTAATTTGATAAAAAACTGAAAAAGCATGTATAAAAAGGAGAGATTTGATTATGACAACAGCAACTATTACAAAAGCAACGATTAAACCATTTATCCAAGAGCGTTTAGCCGCTTATCAAGCCTTGGCATTAGATATCCATAATCACCCAGAAGTCAGCAACTATGAGTTTTACTCAGCCGATGCCCTGATCGCCCAATTAGAAAAAGAAGGCTTTGCTGTCAAAAAGGATGTGGCAGGCCATCGCACCGGCTTTGATGCCCGCTATGTCAGTGGGAAACCTGGTCCGACGATTGCCTTTTTAGCCGAGTATGATGCGTTACCTGGCATCGGTCATGCCTGCGGACACAATCTCTTCGGGACTTATTCCGTCTTAGCTGCCAGTGCTCTACAACCTTTCATCGATGAGCTCGGCGGGGAGATTCGAGTCTATGGGACGCCAGGAGAAGAAGGTGGAGAAAATGGTTCCGCTAAAGGTAGTTTTGTCCGTGAAGGGTTCTTCAATGATGTCGATGCCGCTCTTTGTGTCCATCCAGCCCATCGCTATGGCAAAACGACAGCGTCATTAGCCAATGATCCAGTGGATATCAAGTTCTATGGTCGAGCTTCCCATGCGGCAGCAGCACCAGAAAAAGGCATCAACGCGTTAGAAGCATTGTTGCAAGTCTTTAACGGGATCAATGGGTTGCGCCTGCATTTACCAAAAGACGTCAATATTCATGGTGTGATCACCGATGGCGGCGTGGCAGCCAATGTCGTGCCAGAATATGCAGCCGGTCGTTTTTATTTACGAGCAGCCAATCGAGCAACCTTGAATGATGTCTACGAGAAAGTCGAAAACATCGTCAAAGGAGCCGCTTTAGCCACGGGAGCGACCTATGAATTCGGCTTGTTCCAAAACTCCGTCGATGATGTGATCGTGACACCAAGTTTTGATGAGATTTTCTTCGCCCATGCCCAAGAAGCGGGCGTACCTGCCGATGAGATCGATACGGAAGCAAAAGCAAGTCTTGGTTCTTCTGATGTCGGCAATGTCAGTCAAGTGATCCCGACGATCCAACCCACCGTTTCGATTTCAGATGACTACATTGCGGGGCATTCGGAAGAATTCAAAGCCGCTGCTAAGAGTGAAAAAGGCTTGCAGTCGATCGCTATCGCGGCTGAACTTTTAGCCCTGACAGCGTTAGATCTTTTTGAACAACCGGCGTTATTAGAAAAAATCAAAGCCGATCATCAAGAAAGTTTAGCGAAAGGCAATTAATGCCAAAATCGTGAAAGAAGATATCCAGAGGATACTCAATAATATAGAAGAAAAAAAGTCTCTGCCGCAAAATGTCGGTAGAGACTTTTTTGTTAGTCGATGACTAAAATGCCTTCTTTTAATGAAAAAGGATTTTGTTGATTGATATGATCGTAGAACATGACCCCGTTCAAATGATCGATCTCATGCTGAACGACGATCGCAGGATAGTTTTTCAAACGAACTTTTTTCTTTTTGCCGTTGATGTCGTAATAGCTGATCGTAATCCGGGCATGGCGCACCACGTAGCCAGGGACTTCACGGTCCACGGACAGACAGCCTTCGCCTTCACCCAAACAAGCTTCTTGCACGGAATGACTTAAAATTTTGGGATTGTATAGAACATCTTTAAAATCAGGTTCTGTTTTTTCTGGGTCGCTGCTAGGGACGAGGACCGCTGTGATTCGTTTTGAAATATCTAATTGAGGAGCTGCTAGACCAACGCCGCCTCTTAATTCAAGTTCTTCTGCCTTGACTGGGTCTTGGCTGTTTTCTAAAAAGGTCATCATTTCTTTTCCCAGTGCGATATCTTCTTCGCTTAAAGGAAAAGGTACTTCTTTTGCTACTTCACGCAAGGTTGGATTGCCTTCGCGAATAATATCATCCATTGTAATCATTGATGATGTGATTCCTCCTACTATGTAAAAATGACGAAAGCAAGTTTCGTTCCTAATAAAGTGTACCATAACTGTAGAAAGAAGGGCATAAGAAAGTTTAAAGGGTAAAGCTTTCTTATTAAATGAAACGATATTTCTATATTTGTGATTTAATTATGAAATATAGTTGCGAACGAGAAAAGAATCAGTTATAATGCTTTTATAGAAAACGGTATCACGAAAGTGACTCACCAAGGAGGCAAAGAGATGTTCGGCTTTTCTGTATTTATGAACGAAGACTTGACGGCAGCAGAACTTGAGCAGATGACTGCGATGGCATCAGGCTTTAAAGGGATTTTCACCTCCATGCACATACCAGAAGACGATCGCAGTACCTATCGGCAGCGTCTGACGGACTTGGGAGGTTTCGCAAAAGACCATCAGCTGTCTTTAATGGTAGATATTTCTGGAAACGCCTTAGCAGAAGCGGGCTTTTCCATCGACAAGCTGGCGGATCTAAGGGAGATCGGTGTCACTGGTTTACGAATGGACTATGCGATCGACAATCAGCAAATCGCTGCTTTTTCAAAAGAAATGACCATCAGTTTGAATGCCAGTACATTAACGGAAAAAGACATTCGAGAGCTGCAAGCTTATGGAGCCGATTTTACTCGATTGGAAGCTTGGCACAATTATTACCCTCGACCAGAAACGGGACTGGATGCTGACTGGTTTCAGGAGAAGAACCGCTGGTTGAAAGCACAAGGCTTTTTTGTCCAAGCCTTTGTTCCAGGAGATGCCAAGAAACGCGGACCGTTATTTCAAGGATTACCCACACTGGAAAGACACCGCAACTGGTCGCCGTTTGCCGCAGCGATCGACTTGTTGGCTACCGGTTCAGTTGATGCTGTTTACATTGGTGATGGGATGGTTTCTGCAAAAAGTGCGCAGCAGTTTGCGACGTATCTGCAAGAAGCGCGGATCGTTTTGCGGGTCAAAGATCTTGGTTCGACTTACTTTGAACACGTACTAGGGAAACACCAAAATCGTTACGATGAAGCTCGAGATGTCTTGCGTAGCGCCGATGCCCGTTTCAATGCCATTCCAGAAGTCAAACCTGAACTTAGTCAAGAGCGGCCAATGGGTGCTGTGACGATCGATAACCAAGAGTACTTGCGCTATATGGGAGAGATTCAAGTGTGCAAACGACCATTGCCTGCAGACCCCAAAGTCAACCTCGCCGCTCAGGTGATACCAGCCGATCTGCCTTTGATCCAACAAATCAAAGCAGGGATGCGATTTAAATTAGAAAGAGATGATTCCAATGAATAAAATCAATTTAGACAAATTAACGACTGAACGACGCAATAGCGAAACGAGCAATTTAGATGAAATGACGATTTTAGAAGCGTGCCAAAAAATGAACCAAGAAGATCAAAAAGTTGCCTATGCAGTGGAAAAAGAAATTCCTAGTATTGAAAAAGTCATTGAACAAACTATCGCTGCTTTTAAAAAAGGCGGACGCTTGATTTATCTTGGCGCTGGTACGAGTGGTCGATTAGGCGTCTTGGATGCGGCCGAATGTGTCCCAACCTTTGGGGTATCACCTGAGATGGTGGTTGGTCTGATCGCCGGTGGCGAAGAAGCGATGACGGTCGCTGTCGAAGGAGCAGAAGACTCCTTAACGCTAGGGAAACAAGACCTTGTCGATCTGAAGTTGAATCCAAATGACATGGTGATCGGGATCGCTGCCAGTGGTAGAACTCCTTACGTGATTGGGGCTCTTGATTACGCCAATGAGCTTGGTGCCACAACGGCTACGATCGCTTGTAACAAAGATGCGGAGATCTCTCAACATGCCAGCTTTCCAATCGAAGTCGATTGTGGCCCAGAGTTTTTGACGGGTTCGACTCGTTTGAAATCTGGGACGGCCCAAAAATTGATTTTGAATATGATCTCGACGTTATCAATGGTAGGGATCGGCAAAGTCTACAATAATTTGATGGTCGACGTGAAAGCGACCAACGAAAAATTGGTAGAACGCTCAAAACGGATCATTATGCAGGCAACTGAAGCTGATTATGAAACAGCCGCCGCGGCATTTGAAGAAGCAGATCAGAATGTCAAATTGGCGATCGTGATGCTGTTGACTGATAGCACGAAAGGCGAAGCGCAAGCAAAACTTGCCACAACACAAGGGTTTGTCAAAACGGCGCTAGGAGGAGAAAAGTAATGGCAAAAGAAACACTGACGGTAGAAGAGTTAGCGGAGAAGATTTTTCAAGAAGCCGGCGGAATGGACAACGTAGAAACAGTCAATCACTGTATGACTCGCGTACGAATGACCGTCCGCGATCACGACAAGGTCGATCAACAAGGGTTAAAAGAGCTTCCCGGTGTGATGGGGGTCGTCAATGACGAGCAGCTGCAAGTCATTATCGGACCAGGGAAAGTCAACAAAGTAGCTAACGCAATGGTGGCAAAAGCCGGTGTTGATTTAGGGCAAGAGATCCCGCAGCAAAAATCAGGCAAAGAGGCGTTATCAGAAAAAACGGCAGAGATGAAAGCAGCCCAAAAAGCCAAACAAAAATCATCGCCATTGAAGTCGCTGCTGAAAGACATTTCAAATATTTTTGTTCCAATGATTCCAGCCTTCGTTGGTGCAGGACTCGTTGCAGGGATCGCCTCCGTTCTGACCAACATGATCACGGCTGGCCGATTAGATGGAGACACTTGGAATTATTATGTCATGATTTTAAACGTCCTAAGAAATGGGATGTTCACCTATTTAGCGATCTTTACTGGGGTCAATGCTGCGCAGGTCTTTAAAGCCAATCCAACCCTTGGTGGAGTGATCGGTTCGATCATCTTGCTGACAGGTATGAACCCAGAAGCCCCGATCCAAAACTTGTTCACTGGCGAAGCGTTAGCTGCCAACCAAGGGGGGATCATCGGTGTGATCTTCGCTGTATGGCTTTTGGCGAAATTAGAGGCAGTGCTGCATCGAGTGATTCCTGAAGCGATCGATATTATCGTGACCCCGACGTTGTGTTTGTTGATCATCGGTTTGACGGAGATTTTTTTGATCATGCCATTGGCCGGCCTGATCTCTGACAGCTTAGTCGGTTCGATCACTTGGGTCTTGAATGTGGGCGGGGCTTTTTCTGGGTTTGTCTTAGGGGCGGCCTTCCTACCAATGGTCATGTTTGGTTTGCATCAAATTTTGACCCCGATCCACATCCAAATGATCGAGGCAACAGGCAGCACGCAATTATTACCGATTTTAGCCATGGCTGGTGCCGGTCAAGTCGGAGCAGCTTTAGCCTTATGGGTACGACTACGTAAAGACAAAGAGCTTTCTGAAATGATCAAAGGTGCATTGCCAGTTGGGATTTTAGGCATTGGCGAACCATTGATCTACGGAGTGACATTGCCATTAGGTCGACCATTTATCACTGCTTGTATTGGTGGTGGGATCGGTGGTGCGGTCATTGGCGCTTTGACAAATATCGGCGCAACGGCGATTGGACCATCAGGGTTAGCTTTGATTCCATTGATTGCCAACGGCCGTTGGATGGGCTATATTTTCGGCTTGTTAGCAGGCTATGCTGGCGGCTTCGTTGCCACCTACTTCTTTGGGATTCCGAAAGATCGCTTAGAAGCAGTCAAAGAAAGCGAGGCAGAGGAGGCAAAATCAGCTGCAACCGTCACTTCCGTGCAATCGCAACCAAAAGAAACGAGTGAAACGGCGGCAAAGGAAACGGCAGCAAATTCATCAGCAACAACGATCGATACCCCCTTATACGCAGTAGCAACAGGTACGACAAAATCGATCAGTGCATCAAGTGATCCGGTATTTTCGCAAAAAATGATGGGCGACGGGTATTTTGTCTTGCCAGACAATGGGGCGATCTTTGCACCAGTAGCAGGGACCATCACGACGATTTTTCCAACGAAACATGCATTGGGGATCAAGACTGCCAGCGGGCTAGAGATTCTGCTGCACATGGGGGTCGACACCGTCGAATTGCAAGGAGCACCTTTTGAGATCCTGGTGGAGGAAGGCCAAGCCGTGACACCAGCCACCCAAGTTGCCCAAGTCGATTTGGCGCAGTTGACAGCCAAAGGCAAAGCTACTGAGATGCTCGTGATTATCACCAATATGGACCAAGCAGCCAACGTTGAACTGTTACCGATCGCGGAAACAAAAGCAGGTCAAGCAGTCATGCATGTGGCAACGATAAAATAATGGTAAAACCTCTATCTGATAAAGATAGAGGTTTTTTTTAAGAAGTTACTAAATTGATTGCGGAAACGAGGTCTTTATGTTACAGTTTCGTTACAAAGGGAGAAATCCCATTCGAGGAGGCAATGACGATGAAAAAAATAATTTGGTTCGGACTAATGACGCTGGCATTTTCACCATTGATGGTTCATGCAGATGAAACGGCTACGAGTGGAAGTGACAATCCGGTTGCCGTTAGCGAGACGCTTTCATCAGAAGGGCAAACAGATAGTGAGCAGATCCAAAATTCTGCCCAAGAAAGTACAGCGGAAGACCAAGAAACGGATCAATCCGCTACTTCAGAAACTACAGCTGACGAGAATCAAGAGCCAGTCGATTCCGAAGCCGTTATTGCCTCGATCCAAGCAGAGACAGGGACGCAAAACGTCAATGAGATCAACACGTTAGCTGATGAACCTAGTTCGCTACGTAGTGCCTTAACTCAAGGGATCACTGAAGGCAGTGTGACCGCATTTACCCAAGAACAGTTGGACCAGTTGACAGATGAAGAATTGATCAATGGCAATCGCCTAGCACTACGTTATTCTAGTGATGCGATGGGCTTTGATATTGCTTACTTGGCAAAAATCATCGGTGCCTTGTTTGTCGATCAGACGTTATCCTGGGAAGCCATTGAGCCACAACTGGCTTTTGATGCGAATAGCTACGCCAGTTTTGCTGACCTGATTCCTGTCGTGGATCAGTTGCAGGAATATTTACGGGTCGTCTATCCAGCAGACGGAGTCTTTTTACATTTGAATCAAGCCGTTTCCAACGAATGGATGATTTCGATTTTAACCAATTTGAATCAGATGGAACAAGAGATGCAAGTCGATCCAGGTGCCTTTGTTCCAGGACGGATCTCTTATATCATTCAAGCGGCAAATGATTCCATGTATCTGCCTACAGGCACGCAAACGAGTACGACTGAAGAAGCGACCGCAACATCGACGACCGCTCAAGAAACAGCGACAACGACTTCTTCGAAAGAGGCCAACGCTACTGCCGATGGCGAAAAAACATTACCTAAAACCAATGAAGCGCCAAGCTATACCTTATTGATCGCAGGGATCATCCTGCTGCTGATCGTTTTCTTGATTTTATGGCGCCGAAAGAAAAAATGAACGTTATTTATAATAGGCAGAATGAAAAAATAGCAACCTTCGTTTTCCATCAGGGAAACGAAGGTTTTTTGTTTTCAGAAATTTCATTTATGATTTCTTTTCAAATAACGCCTTTTATAAAAAGACCAGAATCGATTCCTTCATAAAAAAGTCAAATTTAAATTCTTGCATTCTCTGGTGAAGGGTGTATAATGACACAGTGTCATATGACATCGTGTCATATTGAGAGCTGTGATTTATTTTAATTAGAAAGGAGATGCTTGTGATGCCGACAGATACATTTTTTCACTTGCCGCCGGAAAAACAAAAGCGCATTTTAAATGCGGCGAAAAAAGAATTTTCCAGGCTGCCTTTGAAAGACGCCTCGATCGCCAACATCATCAAAGATGCCGAAATTCCTCGGGGGAGTTTTTACCAATACTTCGAAAACAAAGAAGATCTTTACTACTATTATTTCCATACGTTGAAAAAAAATAGTCAGCGAGACCTGCTGAAATCGATCCAACATGAAAATGGGGATCTATTTGCGGGGTTCGAATGGTACTTTTCACGGATGATCGCCGAGGTTTTTAAAGGCAAAAATGCAAACTTTTACCGCAATTTATTTATGAGTATGGATTATCGTTCCTTCCATAAAGTCGTGCCAGAGATGCAGCACAAGATGCATCAAGAACACAAAGCCGATCGGCAGAAGCAGCAAGCCATCTTTTTGTCAGAAATCGACAAAGATTTATTGAAAGTAAAAGACGACCATGAGTTGAAAATGTTGATCCAGCTGCTGATGCATACCGTCTTTTCGACGATTGCCGAAGCCTATCGCCAATCAGCGTTTGATCCAGACTATGATCCTGCCGAAGCGATCGCTGATTTCAACAGTAAAGTCCGCTGGTTAAGAGAGGGCGCAAAAAAAGAAAGAGGGGAAACCTATGATTAAGCTGATAAAACGCGTATCCGTCATTTCCATCATCATGGCAGTGGTGTTTATGGTGATCCAAGTCGTTTCTGATTTGTATCTACCGACATTGACTTCCAACATTATCAACAATGGTGTGGCGACAGGCGACATTGATTACATTTGGAAAACCGGCTTTTACATGATCGGCTTTTCATTGATCAGTATCATCGCCGCTTTAGGAAATACGTATTTCGCAACAAGAGAATCACAAAAATTAGGACAAAAACTACGTTCGGACATTTACCAAAAAGTTGAGAATTTTTCTTCTCGTTCTTTCGATAAATTCGGGACCGCATCATTGATCACACGGACCACCAACGACGTCAACCAAATTCAAATGGTGACGCAAATGTTTTTACGTATGATGATCAATGCACCGATCACACTGATTGGGGCGAGCTTCTTGGCCTATCAAAAAGATGCCCAATTAACGAGAATCTTTTTAGTCGTTATTCCTATCATGCTGGTATTGGTCGGCGGTATTATGTATTTTGCCGTTCCTTTATTCAAAAGTATGCAAAAGAAAACCGACCGTTTGAACTTAGTCTTTCGTGAAGGCTTGACGGGGGTCCGGGTCATTCGGGCATTTGACAAAACGGATTATGAAGCAAACCGCTTTGATGAAGCCAACAAAGATTACACCCACACCGCGATTAAAGTAAATACCATCGTGGCCTTGATGATGCCATTGATGACGTTGATCATGAGTGGGACGAACATTGCCATCACGTGGTTTGGCGGTCATTATATTGCAGAAATGACCTTAGAAGTCGGAAACTTGATTGCGTTTATGACCTATGCAATGCAAATTTTGATCAGCTTTATGATGCTGTCAATGATCTTCGTGATGGTGCCAAGAGCCCAAGCTTCGGCTGACCGGATCAACGAAGTCTTAAATGAAGAAGATGAAATTCTCGATCCCAAAACACCAGCGACATTGAGCTTACAAGGGGATCAAGCAACCTTGGCCTTTGACCATGTGGCGTATCGCTACCAAGGCGCTGAGAAATTGGCGTTGGAAGATATTGATTTTCAAGCAAAATCTGGTGATTTTGTTGCCATCATCGGTGGGACGGGCTCAGGGAAAACGACCTTAGTCAATCTCTTGCCTCGTTTGTACGATGTGGAATCTGGTGCAATCAAAATCAATGGGGTCAATATTGCAGAAGTCACCCAGCACAATCTACGAGAAGTCGTGGGCTTTGTTCCACAAAAAGCGGTACTGTTTTCCGGTACCATTCGTGAAAATATGAAATACGGAAAACCCGATGCGACAGACGAAGAAATCTGGCAAGCCTTAGAGATCGCCCAAGCCAAAGATTTTGTCTCCGAACTGGCAGATGGCTTAGATAGCCGTGTAGAACAAGGCGGCGGCAACTTCTCTGGTGGACAACGTCAACGTTTAGCGATCGCTCGTGCGTTAGTGAAACATGCAGATGTCTATGTCTTTGATGATTCCTTCTCCGCACTGGACTTCAAAACCGATGCCAACTTACGTGCAGCGCTGAAACGCGACATGCAAGACAGCATTATGGTCGTGGTTGCCCAACGGGTCAGCACCGTCATGGATGCCGATACGATTTTAGTATTGGATGAAGGACAACTCGTAGGAAAAGGAACCCATGAATCATTAATGGCAGACAATGAAACCTACCAAGAAATCGTTTCTTCACAATTGAGAGAGGAGGATCTTGCATGAGTGAAAAGAAAACAACAACACAACACCGTGGCGGACCAATGGGTGGCGGTCCGGGCCGTAACATCGGTGCCAAAGGACCAAAAGCCAAAAACTTTTGGGGAACGGTCAAACGGCTTTTCGGGTACATGTCGAAACGCTCTATCGCTATCATTGCCGTCTTCGTTTTAGCGATCGCAGCCGTGATCTTCCAAATCCAAACACCGAAAATTTTAGGGGAAGCGACCACTGAAATTTTTAAAGGTGTCATGATCGGTGCACAACAGATGCAAGCCGGCCAACAGGTGACAGAATTTCCTATCGATTTTGAGAAAGTTGGTCAAATCATTTTGATTGCGATCGGCATGTATGTGATTTCAGCCGTCTTCAACTTTCTACAACAGTTTATTATGACTCGTGTCTCGCAACGAACGGTTTATGAGCTGCGTCGTGACTTAGATGAAAAAATGAACCGCTTGCCGATCTCTTACTATGATACTCACTCAAATGGGGATATCATGTCACGGGCGATCAATGATATGGATAATATCGCAAGTACCTTGCAACAAAACTTGACCCAATTTATTACGAGTGTCGTGACCTTTATCGGGGTTTTGTGGATGATGCTGACGATCAGTTGGCAACTGACTTTGGTTGCTTTAGCAACGGTTCCTTTAAGCTTGATCGTCGTGATGATCGTCGCACCAAAATCGCAAAAATTCTTTGCGGCACAACAAAAAAGTTTAGGATTGCTCAATGACCAAGTCGAAGAAACTTACGGCGGTCACACAGTTGTCAAAACTTTCAACCATGAAGCCGCCGATCAAGTCGTTTTTGAAGAAGAAAATGACCGTCTGTATTCTGCTGGTTGGAAAGCCCAATTTATTTCAGCGATCATTATGCCTTTGATGAACTTCATTAAAAACTTGGGCTATGTCTTCGTGGCTGTCCTTGGTGGGATCAAAGTGGCGAATGGGAACATGACGTTAGGGGATGTGCAAGCATTCTTGCAATACACCAATCAATTCTCCCAACCGATCACTCAAATCGCTAGCTTGCTAAACACCATCCAATCAACCGTTGCATCTGCCGAACGGGTCTTTGAAGTCTTGGATGAAGAAGAAATGAATGATGAGCCTTCTGGTTTACCAGTGGAAGACAGTGAATACAAAGTTCGTTTCGATCATGTTCAATTTGGTTATTCTCCAGATAAATTATTGATGACTGATTTTAATCTGGATGTCAAAGCTGGTGAGATGGTGGCTATCGTAGGACCAACTGGCGCTGGGAAAACCACGCTGATCAATCTCTTGGAACGTTTTTATGATGTTTCTGGCGGCAGCATTCGTTACGATGGCAAAGATACCCGAGACTTGACTCGTGATGAGTTGCGTAGTAATATCTCGATGGTGCTGCAAGATACGTGGTTGTTTACCGGCTCCATCTATGACAACATTCATTATGGAAATGAAAAAGCGACCAAAGAACAAGTGATTGCTGCGGCGAAAGCTGCCCATGTGGATGATTTTGTTCGCAAATTGCCAGAAGGCTATGATACGGTCTTGAATGAAGAAGCCAGCAATATCTCCCAAGGTCAACGTCAGCTGATCACAATCGCTCGTGCCTTCTTAGCGGATCCAGATGTCTTGATTTTGGATGAGGCAACTTCCAGTGTCGATACGCGGACAGAGATTTTGATCCAAAAAGCAATGGGTCGTTTGTTAGAAAATCGGACCAGCTTTGTGGTTGCTCACCGTCTATCTACGATTCGTGATGCTGACAATATTATCGTGATGAATCACGGGTCTATTGTTGAGACTGGAAATCATGAAGAATTGATGGCACAAAACGGTTTCTATGCAGACCTGTATAACAGTCAATTTTCAGAAGAAGTGGCGTGATCCACTGTTTGTAATGAAAGAAATTCTTCCTCAAATGATAATAAACAGACCGCCAAAGGTTGACTGAAAGAAAGCAGTGATTGTCACTGCTTTCTTTTTTTTATGAATTTTTCCCGCTTTATTTTAAATATTTATTGCAATTATCTGGATTAAAATGTATATTAATACATAATTTCGAATGAACCAAGACAAGGAGTGAAACCAATGAGTCATCTTTTTCCTAATTACAGCCGTTTGCCCATCGATATCCAGCAAGGCAGCGGCAGCTATGTGGTAGATTCGCAAGGTAACCAATATTTAGATTTAACAAGCGGCATCGGGGTCGTCAATCTCGGTTATGGACATCCCAAAGTGCAAGCTGCTTTGATGGCACAAGCAGAGCAGATTTGGCATGTGCCGAATTTGTATGATAGCCAGCTGCAAGAAGAAGTTGCTCAAAAGCTGACCCAAAATCAAAAGAACGCATCAGACGAGCCGTATCTGGCTTATTTTTGTAATAGCGGTGCTGAGGCGAACGAAGCTGCTTTAAAGCTGGCTCGCAAAGCGACGGGACGTAGTAAGGTTATTAGTTTTGAACAATCTTTCCATGGTCGGACCTTTGGGGCGATGTCTTTGACTGGGCAAAGTAGTATCCATGATGGGTTTGGACCGTTAGTACCAGAGATGGTGTATGTACCCTTTAATGACCTTGAGGCATTGCAATCCGTATTAGATGAGCAGACGGCAGCCGTGTTTTTAGAATTGATCCAAGGCGAAGGCGGCGTGATCCCTGCTGAGGTGGCATGGGTCCAAGCGGTGGCAGCCCTTTGTCAGGAGCAGGGAGCACTGCTAGTGGTGGATGAGATCCAAACCGGGATGGGACGGACAGGAACACTGTTTGCTTTTGAAGGATATGGCATTGAACCTGATCTTTTTACTGTAGCAAAAGGGCTTGGTAACGGGATCCCTGTCGGAGCGATGCTAGGCAAAAGCCACTTGCAAACGGCTTTTGGACCCGGTAGTCACGGTTCGACCTTTGGTGGCAATAAATTAGCGATGGCCGCTGCTAGTGCCGTTTGTAGTGTGTTGAAAGAAGAGGACATTCAAGTCAATGTTCACTTGCGTCAGCAGCAGTTTTTCGACGGATTGCAAGGACTATCTAAGGTGCAGGAGATACGTGGGAAAGGACTGATGATCGGTATCGAATTAGCCGATTCGGAAAGCTTGCAATCCGTGTTGACCCAACTGCGGAACCAAGGCCTCCTTGCATTAAAGGCGGGTACCAAGGTTTTGCGCTTGCTGCCACCCTTAACGATCTCGCAAGAGGAAACGAAAGCAGCATTGGCGATTTTACAAGCGATCTTAGCATAATTGTATAAAAATAGATTTTTTGGGCATTTTTCCTTATAAAAACCGAATAACAGGGAATTTATTTTGAATATCTTTATAAATAACCATTGACAGAGCGATGGGAGTTTCTTATAATCTTAAGTAAATTCTTTTGAGGAGTGACGTGTTTGAAGGCAGCAATCGTTGGTGTAACAGGGTATACCGGAATTGAATTGATTCGTTTGATCCAGCAGCATCCCCAATTGGAGGTGGGCACCTTGCATAGTCATTCTATGCATGAAAATTCATCAGTTTTGTATCCTCATTTAATTGGACTGACAGAGCAGCTGATCGAACCTTTTGATGCAGAAAAAATCCAAAAGGAAAATCAACTCGTGTTTTTTGCGACTCCTGCTGGAATCAGCAAAGAACTCGCAGCGACTCTTGTCGCAAATGACTTTCCAGTGATTGACCTTTCTGGTGATCTGCGATTGAAGGATCGGGATAGCTATCAAAAATGGTATCACCAAGAAGCTGCACCTGCCGAGTTGTTGGCACAAGCGACCTATTCGCTGCCTGAGTTTGCACCGACTCCTGGCAATTTGATCGCCAATCCAGGCTGTTATGCGACTGCTGCCATTTTAGCGGCTGCGCCGTTGGTTCAGCAAAAACTATTCAGCGGTACGTTGATTTTTGATGGCAAGTCGGGTTTGTCGGGTGCTGGTAAGAAATTGACGGACAGCAGTCACTTTGCAACCGCTGCGGATAACATGACGATGTATAAGCCAAATCAGCATCAGCATATTCCAGAGATCATGCAGCAGTTTCAGCAATGGGATCAAGCAATGCCGCCGATCCAATTTTCTACCAGCTTACTGCCTGTCAAAAGAGGGATCTTTATGACGCTTTATGCGCCTATCAAAGACGCGATTTCGCAAGAGGACATCTGTGAGCAGTACATAAAAACGTATCAAGACCATCCATTTGTCCGAGTGCAACCGTTAGGAAAGCTGCCCGAGCTGCGGCAAGTGACGGGAACGAATTTTTGTGACATTGGCATATGTTTCAATCCGCTGACCCAAGTGTTGACCGTTGTCGCAGTGATCGATAATTTAGGCAAAGGGGCTGCTGGCCAAGCGATCCAAAACTTCAATCGATGGGCAAAGATACCAGAAACGACTGGTCTTATGCAAGCACCGTTATATCCATAAAATAGCCAACAGACGCGTGAGGATACTCGTGTCAGCCAGTGGACAATCCGCAAAAAGGTGGCAGTAGGAGGAAAGAAAATGAAAGAAATCGAAGGAACGATCGCAACCCCCAAAGGTTTTTTTGCCGACGGTCTGCATTGCGGTCTGAAGAAAGAGAAAGTCGATCTTGGTTGGATCGTCTCTGAAGTGCCAGCCAGTGCTGCGGCAGTCTTTACCACCAATCAAGTACAAGCGGCACCCATTCTCGTTACAAAGGAAAAAATGCAAGCAGGCACCTTGCAAGGCGTGATCGTCAATGCGGGCAATGCCAATGCTTGTACCGGGGAGCAAGGTTTAAAAGATGCACAAGAGATGGCAGAATTGGCAGCAGCCCAGCTGCATACGAGTCCCGAAGCCTTTGCGGTAGCCTCCACCGGGATCATTGGTAAGAGCTTACCGATGGAAAAAATCACTGCAGGGATTCAGCAACTAAACAGGCAAGGGGATGCCCACCGATTTCAAAGAGCGATTTTGACGACGGATCTGACTGAAAAAAGCAGTGTTATCCAATCAACGATCGCTGACAAAACGGTGACTGTTGCGGGCTGTGCCAAAGGGTCTGGTATGATCCATCCCAATATGGCCACGATGCTGGCATTTGTTACGACCGATGCGGCGATCGCTCCAGCACTCTTGCAAGCACTGCTGAAAGAATTGACCGACGTTACCTTCAATCAAATCACGGTCGATGGCGATACATCCACCAATGATATGGTGTTAGTTTTAGCCAACGGGTTAGCCAAAAATCCAACGATCGAAGCCGATACGCCAGCTTATCAGGAGTTTAAAGGGATGCTCAAAGCAGTTCTGACCACACTAGCCAAAGCAATTGCGAAGGATGGAGAAGGCGCCAGCAAATTGATCGAAGCTCACACGAGTGGAGCGGTGACGGATGAAGCAGCCCGAATGATCAGCAAAACCATCGTCGGTTCCCCGCTGGTCAAAACAGCCCTCTTTGGCAAAGACCCAAACTGGGGGCGTATCTTATGTGCAGTAGGTTATAGTGGGCAACCCATCGATCCAGCAACGGTATCGATCGCATTAGCCGACATTCCCGTCTTTGTCCAAGGGACACCGGTAGCTTTTGACGAAACCATCATGCAAGAACAGTTGGCGGAAAATGAAGTCAAAGTCGCTGTTGAGCTGAAAGAAGGGGCTGGTGTTGGCACCGCTTGGGGCTGTGATCTGACGTATGACTATGTGAAAATCAACGCACTATATCATACCTAATACAAATCAGGTACTAGACAAAAAGGAGCGAGTAGATGGAAACGATCGTAGTAAAAATCGGCGGTGTCGCCTCAGACAATTTAACCCCGTCATTCTTTGAGACTATAGCAGATTGGCAAGCTGCGGGCAAAAAAGTGGTCATCGTCCATGGCGGTGGTCACTACATCTCAGAAATGATGGAGAAAATGGCGTTGACAGTCACGATCAAAGACGGCCTGCGGGTGACCGATCCCAAGACGCTTGAAGTAACTAGAATGGTCCTTCTGGGACAAGTTCAACCGCTGATCACGACCGCTTTCCAGCAAGCCGGCTTCCATGCCGTAGGACTGAATGCCGGCTGTGATCAACTGATTCAAGGAGAAGTTATCGATGAGGAGAAATTAGGGCAAGTAGGGAAAGTTCAACAAATCAACGCTGCTTTCCTGCAGCTCTTGACAGAGAAAAAACATGTTCCGATCTTGGCACCGCTAGGAATTACCCCAGAGGGTCAATGGCTGAACATCAATGCCGATGAAGTAGCGTGTCAGGTTGCTGCTAGCTTGCAAGCCGAAAAGCTGTATTTGTTGACGGATGTTCCTGGCATCAAACAAGAAAGCAAGTGGTTATCAGTTGTTCCTTTTGAAGAGATCCCCCAACTGATCACCGAAGAAGTAGTCACAGGCGGCATGTTGCCCAAACTAAAAAGCGCCGAAAAAGCGTTGAAAGCAGGGGTCGCCTCTGTTTGTATCACGGATCGTGTCGACCGTTTGGGCACTCAGATCTTAGCTGCAACTCCAGCAGCAGCTGTTTGCGGTTAAAGCCTTTAGCGGCAATCCAACGCCTGTCTTCCCCTCGTAAGATTGCAAAATTCTGACTTTTCTGCGCTTTTCTTCTTGTTTTCTCCAAAAAAAGAATAAAAGAGGTAGGGATTTCATTTGCTAGAATTTCGTTTTATCAGTACAATGAGTACATATGTAAGTAGGGGGAGAAACAATGACAGATTTCTTATTGGGGAGCAGTACGAAGTTGCTGACTGTTGCAATTCGGGTAAAAGACCGCGATCAAGCGATTGCCTTTTATCGAGATGTACTTGGCTTTGAGCTGAAAAGAGAAGAAAATGAGTTGGCCATTTTTGGTCTAAAAGGATTAGATAGAGAAGTTTTATGGTTGGAAGAAAGCCCACGTGCCAACGATCATTTCGGTGAGATCAAAAAGATGCAGCGCATCGTCTTAGCTGTATCCTCGCTAGAAGAAGCGGCAACTATCGCGAGCAATGCCCAACAAAAAGCGATTGCTTTCGAAGAAGCTCGTTATGAAGCGAATCAATTAGGCTTCCTGATAGCTGATCCAGAAGGGAACAAAATTGAAGTCTTATTTACAGCACCCGCAGGAACTGCGTTACCAAAAGACGAAGCAGAATTGATCAAAGCGGCACCTGCAAAAGCGGCTGGCTTATCAAAAGAGGCTCATTTTGGCAAGCTGTATTTAAACGTCAGTGATCTAGCCAAAGAGCAGCTTTTCTTAGAAGAAAGCTTAGGATTGAAAACAAAAGAAGCCGAAACAAAGGAATTTATCCTCAATGATGGTGACTTCCAAGTTGGCTTGACTGAAGCACAAGGTGGTACGATCGACTTACCGAGCCATGAGGTGCTTGGCTTAGACTTCTTGAAAATCTCTATCAGTCAAGAAGATATCGATACATTGGAAAAACACTTGTCTGAGAAGAATCAAGCGTTTTTCATCGACAAAAAACGGAAATTGTTGACGACCTACGATGCGATCGGTATCGAATGGTGGTTTATCGTTAAAAAATAATAGATTATGAAAGAAAAAGCAGAGAGGTCGATTCTCTGCTTTTTCTTTTTTTTGTCAAAAAAAGAAACTTTTGTTTTTATTTCGCACGAAAGAGTGCAAAAACCTGTTACATCGATTTGAAGACCAATCATTGAAAAAACGGTAGTTTATCTGTATTAGCAGAGCAGGTCCAATCTATTTGGATTTTCTTTTTTTGTTATTTATTGATTGGGTGACTTATTTTAAAACTTAATATAATAGCCATTATGATTCAAAAAAAGAAAACATTATATTGAATTGTGGTTATTCTTAATTTATAATAAAAAAGAATCGAGATTCGATGGACTCTGGACGCAGAGGTTGTTTGTTGTTTTAATGTATGCGGTTTCTTTTGGTGGTGAGCAGTAACGGGAAGACAAGGAGTAGATGTGATGAAAAAAAAGGGGATACAGCGGTATTTTGCTCAATGGGATCTTCAGCTTATGGTGCTGCCGGCGATCTTACTGGTAGGTATCTTTAGTTATATCCCAATGTACGGGATTTTGATGGCGTTTCAACAGTACAATATTTTTGAGGGAATGGCAGGAAGCCCTTGGATCGGTTTTGACAATTTTCGTCGCTTTTTTAGTGAACCACGCTTTTGGGAAATCTTACGCAATACCATTATGATCAGTGTGTTAAAGATCGTCATTTGTTTCCCGGCACCGATTTTGCTGGTATTGATGCTTAACGAGGTCAAGAATGTTGCCTTCAAGCGTGTGGTGCAGACGATTACTTATCTCCCACACTTTTTATCATGGGTGATCGTGGCAGGGTTTACGATGTCGATTTTATCGATGGATAACGGTAGCTTAAATATTGCTTTGGAGAGTTTAAACCTGATCGATGAACCAATCAACTTTTTATCGATCCCCCGTTATTTCTGGACGATCATCGTTACGACAAATCTTTGGAAATCGATTGGCTTTGGCTCGATCGTCTATATGGCAGCCATTGCTGGGATCGATCCGCAGTTGTATGAAGCAGCATCCTTAGATGGTGCGACAAAATTTCAGCAAGTTTTTTTGATCACGTTGCCTTCGATCATTCCAATCATTACGATCTTCTTGATCTTAGAAATCGGCAACTTGTTAAATGCGGGCTTTGAAGATTTGCTTTTACTGGGGAGCAATCCAGCTCTTAGGAATGTGGCGGATGTCATTGATACCTATGTGTATCGGGTAGGGATCAGCAATTCTCAATATTCATATGCAACAGCTGTTGGTTTGTTCAAAGCAGTCATTAGTGTCACGCTTTTGAGCGGAGCAAACTTTTTCGCACGCAAAGTCGGTCACAGTCTATGGTGAGTAGCAGAGGAGGAAATGAGCAATGAGGAAAAATTGGGGCGACCAAGCGATGATGGTATTCATCTACGTATTTTTGATAACGCTTGCATTTCTAACGTTTTATCCCTTCTGGAATTCGCTGGTGATTTCCTTTAATTCTGGTCGTGATACGGTAACTGGCGGCATCACTTTTTGGCCAAGAGAATTTACGTTGGAGAACTATCAAATCGTCTTTCAAGACCAGCGCTTGATGAATGCCTTTTTCATCAGTGTCTTGCGGACCGTGATCGGGACATTTTCATCGATCATGCTGACAGCGATGGCGGCTTATGGGATGTCAAAAAGAGAATTGATTGGACGGAAATACATTACGATCTTCTTCATCCTCACGATGTTCTTCAGTGGCGGCTTGATCCCAACCTTCTTGGTGGTACGTTCACTAGGATTAATGGATTCTTTTTGGGTAATGATCATTCCTGGATTGATCAGTGTTTGGAATATGATCATCTTCCGAACGTTTTTCCAGCAACTGCCGAAAGGATTGGAGGATTCAGCGAAAATTGATGGTTGCGGGTATTGGGGGACATTTTTCCGGATCATTTTGCCACTATCAGGTCCAGTTATTGCCACACTCTCGCTGTTTACCGCAGTTGGACACTGGAATGATTGGTTTATGCCAAGTATCTATATCACTTCGGATCATCTGATTCCCTTGCAGACGTTTTTGCAGCGAGTCTTGAATTCGAACACGGTGAGTTCGCAAATGAGTCAAATCGATTCTGGCTCAGCTGCTCGTTTGGCAGATATGACTGGTGTTACCGGAAAATCCTTATCAATGGCAATTATGATGGTGGCGACCTTGCCGATCGTAATGGTTTATCCGTTTGTTCAAAAGTATTTTGTAAAAGGTGTTTTGATTGGTTCATTGAAAGATTAGCATAGCAGGTGGCCCCTTTTGATAGAAGGGGAGAGCAGTAAGAGTTGAAAGGGGATAAAAGAATGAAAGCAAGGCTATTAAAAGGAGTACTGTCAGTGACTGCAATGAGTCTTTTGCTGGCAGCTTGCGGCAATGAGTCCGGAACAAGAGAAAGTGATGCAGCGGCACCGAGCGAACGTGACAGCTCGGAAGTATTTGAGCTTGGTAGTGAACCGCTGGAAATCACGATGTTTGGTAATTATGATTGGTATACGATGGATCGCTGGGGAGATGATCCTGCAACTGCTGCCATCAAAGAGCTGACCAATGTGGATATCCGGGCGATCGACGGCGGCGGGAATGCGGCACAGCGGCTAAGTACAATGATCGCCGGTGATGATCTGCCTGATTTTATCTGGCTTGATCGTGGGTCAGATGTGGAACGGTTGCGAGAAGCGGGGGCCTTAGTACCGTTTGATGATTACTTGGATAAATACCCGAACTTGAAAGAATGGGCCGGCGAAGAAATCCTCAACATGTTGCGTTCAGAAGATGGTAAGCTTTATCAATTTCCAAACTGGTATAGCTCTGAGCCTTTTGGCAATGCGGGTTATGTCGTCAATAAAGAGATTCATGATGCTTTAGGAGCGCCAGAATTGAAAACAACCGATGATCTTTATGAGTATTTGAAAGAAGTTCAAACAGAGTTTCCTGATGTCATTCCATTTGAAACAGATGTCAGCGGACAAGGGATCAATGTCTTGTACTCTGCCTTTGCGGAAGGGCGTTCACCAGCAGATATCCGCATTCGGGCTGTCCCTCAAGGCGATGCTTTGACCTCGATCTTTGCCAATGAAAACTACGTAGAATCGATTGAATATGCGTCAAGATTGTACCGTGAGCGCTTAATGACCCAAGATACCTTAACGCAAGATGCAGATATGGTGGCAGAAAAAGTAACCAGCGGTCGCGTAGCAGTTTATGCTGCTGCCAGTCCATCGAATCATGCCCGCGATGCCCACTACATCTTGCAAGAGCAAAACCCAGATGCGGGGTATTTCTATATCGAACCAATTGCTAAACCAGGACTGGATCCTGACAATATCTTCCCAGGTTCCTATGAAATGCTAGGGTGGAATGTCAGTGTCATTACTAGAAATGCAGAAGACCCAGAAAAAGTCTTTGCCTTCTTAGATTGGTTAACAGGGCCATTGGGTCAGTCGATCCTGATGTTTGGACCAGAAGGGCAGTATTGGGATGGCTTCGATGAAGAAGGTTATACAAAGTTCACAGATGCCTACGCAGAAGATGCTGCCGGTGTTTCAGAAATCGAGCAAGCAACATCAAGTTTCCAATGGAACGGCAACTCCGCCTTTTTAGACAATACTAAAACAAAATTTGAATTAAATCTTCCCGAAGATCAAATGAACTGGGCAACGAAATGGCAGCATGCCATTACTTGGGACACGCAAAAAGATGACACAGAATTTGCGGCGATCAACCCGATGCCAGACTCACCAGAAGGAATTATTCAGCAACGGATCAATGATATTTTTGAAGAAGCCAATGCTTCAGCGATCTTTGCTGATAGCGATGAAGAAGTGCGAGCGATCTTTGCTGAGGCAGAAGAACAAGCACAAGCAGCCGGCTACCAAGAGTTGCTGGATTATCAAACTGCGAAATGGCAGCAAAATCTACAAAACTTAGCCCGCTAGAGGATAAATCAGCTGATTAGAGAAAGGAGCCGGACTGATGGGAAATGAACGATGGTATCGTTGGTATGGTGCCAGTCAAGCGATAGCTAGTATGTTGCTTGTGAATGGCTACTGGTTACTGTTCAATCTGCCCGTTCTATTGCTAGCTTTGGGGCTGATTTTCCCCAGCTCTCCTCGTCAGTTTCTTTTCTCTTTGATTGGTTTGATCATTAGTTTTCCTAGCATTCTTTTGCCAGCGACCTTTGCTTTATTTGGCGTCATGCGGCGCTGGTTGTACTATCAAGAAACACGACAGGCCATCGGAGGGACCTTTTGGCGGCTCTATCGGGAAAATTATCGGCGCAGTGTTGCCGCAGGCCTCTTTTTCGGTAGTCTCGCTTTGCTGCTGTTAGGTTCTTTTCGGCAAATCGATTCCTTTCAGCTCCCCTTATTGGCTGTCGGCTATTTGTTTTTAAGTATCATCTTGCTCCTGTGGTTACTGTATTTTATCTGCGACAGTGTGCATTTGGCGGCACCCTTGCGGACTGCGTTGATCAAAAGCTTTTTCATCATCTTTTGGGCACCGTTCCAGACGCTGATGTTGCTAGGAATGTTGAGTGGACTCGCTTTACTGCTTGTCTTGATCCATCCCTTACTCGCTGGATTGATCGTAGGGGGACTAGGCAGCCAATGTGCTTGTTACAGTTATTTGAGAATTATTCAAAAGGCGCAAGCAAAAGCCGCATCAGCCGATGAGTAATCTATGTAATACTGATTAGAAAAAAATCTGAAAACTATCCTTAATGGGTAGTTTTTTTCATTGGCGAAAAGTGCTAAAGTTAGAAGCAAGACAAGCCTGAAAGGAGCGAGTATGGAACGATGACAATGTACCCAGAAACAGTACAGTTCATACAAGAAAAAATGCCGACGGTTTTCCCAGGAGCGGTGCTGCGTTTTATCGCCGGTGAAACCCAAGAGACCCATGTATTCGGACAGGCAGCGCTTCTTCCTAAAACCGAACCTATGACAAAAGATCATTTGTTTGATTTAGCCTCATTGACGAAAGTCATTTGTACAACCACCGTCCTGCTAAGACTTTGGGATCAAGGGAAAATCGAGATGGAGGTACCGCTTACTCGTTGGTTGCCAGCGTTTAAAGACGATCGGGTAACGATCAAGCACTTGCTGACGCATACGGCAGCCATCAACACGTGGATTCCTCATCGAGACCAGTTGGGTGCTGCTGCCTTGCGTAAGGCGTATTTGCAGCTTGAAAGCAGTGATACGATCGGTCAAACGGTCAACTACACGGATACTGGTACGATTTTGCTGGGCTTTTTATTGGAGGAGCTGTATCAAAAACCAGTGACCGAGATTTTTCAAGAAGAAGTCTTGACGCCTTTAGGCATGAAGAACAGCGGCTTTCCGCCTTTTCCTCCTTCACAGCTGCCATTGATCGTGCCTACCCAGCAGCAGCCAGACGGCAGTATCCTTAGAGGAATCACCCATGACCCAAAAGCACGAGTGCTGGGAAACCATGCCGGCAACGCCGGGTTGTTTTCTACCGTGGATGATTTGACGCTGTTCGTTCAACTGTTACTGGCAAATGGTCAGCAGCAAGGGGCGCCGTTTTTCTCAGAAAAAGTGATGCAGGCGCTGGCTCAGAGGCAGACGCCTGAAAGCACGAAGCCCCGCACCTATGGCTGGGACTTATTGGGTGCACCATACCAATTATTTCATACAGGCTATACAGGCACGTTTCTCGCAGTAGATATCCCTAACAAAAAAGCGTTTATTTTCTTATCGAATCGGGTCCATCCAGTGGATCATCGAGAAAGCTACTTGGGTCATCGTGACGAAATCCTGCAATGTTACTTAAAAGAATCTGCCGAATAAGCGGATTCATGCTATAATATGCACGAACAACTAGAGAGGGGAACAATTATGGAACCATTGTTTATGAAACCTGTTTTTCAAGAAAAAATTTGGGGCGGCAGTCGCCTGCATTCTGTTTTTGGTTTTGATTTACCGAGTGACAAAATCGGTGAAGATTGGGCGATCAGTGCGCATCCTCATGGGGTGAGCGTCATTGAAAATGGTCCGTTTAAAGGCAAAACATTGGCGGATCTTTGGCAAGACCATCAAGAACTGTTTGGACATTCAGACGAACCAGTCTTTCCATTATTAATTAAAATTCTAGACGCGGAAGATGATCTATCCGTTCAGGTCCATCCTGATGACACGTATGGGCTAGCCCATGAAGGGGAATTAGGGAAAACGGAATGCTGGTACATTATTGATGCCGAACCAGGTGCGGAAATCATTTATGGCCACCACGCACAAACCAAAGAAGAACTTGCGGAAATGATCGAAGCGGGTCGTTGGGATGATTTGTTAACAAAAGTCCCGGTGAAAAAAGGGGATTTCTTCTACGTGCCAAGTGGGACGATCCATGCCATTGGGAAAGGGATCATGATCTTAGAAACCCAACAAAGCTCGGATACGACTTATCGGGTGTACGACTATGATCGTACCGATGATCAAGGACAAACTCGGGAGCTGCATATCCAACAATCGATCGATGTGACGACGATTCCTGCACGGACGCCAGAATTATCGATCCGTGAAGTCAAACAAGGACAATCAGCAGTCGTTACCTATCTTGAAACGCCATTTTTCAATGTGTATGAGTGGGAAGTACGTGGAAAATTATCGTTGGCACAAAAGGCTGATTATACCTTGATGACCGTGATTGATGGGTATGGGCATTTGATGATCGACGGTCATTCCTATGAACTAAAAATGGGCACGAGCTGCATTTTGCCAAACCCGATCAAGAAATGGGAATTGGTTGGTGAATTGACTGTCATTGCCTCTGAACCTGGAAAAAATAAAACGATCAGTAAGTGACGTGATTCGCACAAGCAAAACAGCATACGTTCCTGATTTTTCGTATGGACACTCACGATAGACGTCTGAGGAAGATTTGTTATAATGGCAGTAATGAAGGATAGGTGAAAAGAATGGTTTACTTAGATCATGCAGCAACGACACCGCTGCACCCAGAAGTGATCAAAGTGATGAGTGAGACGATGCAGACATTTTTTGGCAATCCATCAAGCATTCATCATTATGGGCGAGATGCCCACACTCAATTAGAATTGGCTCGTCAAGCGATCGCTCAGCAGCTAGGGGTCAAGGAACATGAGGTCATTTTTAACAGTGGAGGTACCGAAAGCGACAATACAGCGATCATCGGTACAGCCCTTAGCAAACAAGCACAAGGCAAACATATCATTACGACCCAGATCGAACATCCGGCGGTCATTGAGAGTATGCGCTATTTAGAAGGCTTAGGCTTTGAGGTGACCTATTTGCCCGTAGATCAAAAGGGGCAATTGGCCGTCAGTGAAGTTGAGGCTGCCTTACGTCCCGATACGATTTTAGTATCCATAATGACGGCAAACAATGAAACGGGCAATTTGCTGCCGATTGCAGAAATTGGGGCCCTTTTACGGGAGCATCCCGCCGTGTTTCATACCGATGCTGTGCAAGCTTATGGCAAGATCCCGCTTGAAATCAATGAAAACAGTATTGATCTTCTAAGCATTTCGGCTCACAAAATCAACGGACCAAAAGGGATCGGCTTTTTGTATAAACGAGATGGCTTGTCGCTGCCTGCGCTACTCCATGGCGGCGAGCAAGAAGAAAAACGGCGAGCAGGGACGGAAAACTTAGCAGCCATCATGGGAATGGCCAAAGCAGCGTCTTTGCATACCCCCGAAGCACAGCAAGCAGCAGCGGAACAATATCAAACGTTTGCCGATGTACTGATGGATACCTTAGCAGCACAAGGCGTCGATGTTCAGTTGAATGGTGATCCAGCACACAAATTGCCGCATATTTTGAATCTGCGTTTCCCAGGTGTCAGCAGTGACTTGCTGCTGATGAAATTGGACTTAAAAGGGGCCGCCATCTCCACAGGCAGCGCTTGTACGGCGGGCAATGTGGAACCCTCCCATGTGCTAGAAGCGATGGTGGGCAAAGAGCATCCAGCTATCCGGGAATCAGTCAGAGTCAGCTTTGGCTATGGCAACACATTGGCGGAAATCGAAGCATTTGCTCAGCTATTAGCAGAAACTGTCTTAGCAACGAAAAAGTAGGAGAACAGCTAGCAATCTCGCTGAAAACTATTTATAATGAAAGAAATGATGTTAAAGAGGTGAAGAACATGGCATTTGAAACAACAGCAACCGTTTTAGGCGCAGCAACCCAATACCGCATTGCTCCTGAAGCAAAAAAATATACGTTGCGGGACAATGGCTTTACAGAAACGAACGGCGGCAACTTCCAATTGATTCGTGGCCTTGAAGCAACACCCCAAAGCAAAGAAGGCTTTAAATTAAAAATCACTGTTGCAAAAGATCTGCAAACCTTCAAGATGTCGATCACGACAGCCAATGGATTAAAAGCAGTCAATATTTTCAAAGATGAACAGCACAAAATGCTGCAAGAAAAATTTTACTTTTTAATGGATGGTTTTATCAGCCGCGGGTTGTTTGTCAAAGCGTAAGCTTTTGTCAAAAGCAGCTATACCGTTCAAAGGGCAAGAAGTGTGTCACTCCGCCAAACAGGCAAGGGATTGATACACTTCTTTTGTATCTTTGCCGGTTTCTTTTTATACTAAAGAAAACAAACCTAAGCCGTTCTCAGAAAGTGGATACGTTGAGACGAGAAAGAAGGAATCCAGATGAAACGAACCTTAAACAAGCAATCAGTGTTAGCCGTTGGAATGGGGACTTGGCATATGGGGGATGACCCAGCTAAGGAAAAAGCCGAGATCGATGCGCTGCAAGCGGGCATCAAAGCCGGAGCGGCTGTCATCGATACCGCAGAAATGTACGGCGAGGGAAACGCAGAAACGCTAGTTGGCAAGGCGATCCAGCCCTTTACACGAGGGGATCTTTATTTGATTTCAAAAGTTTATCCCTGGAATGCCTCCGCAGATGAATTGCCGAAAGCTTTAGACCGTAGCTTAGCGCGTTTAGGCACCGACTATCTTGATCTGTATCTGCTCCACTGGCGAGGAGATGTGCCGTTAGCAGAAACAGTTGACGCACTAGAAGCTGCCAAAGCCTCTGGAAAGATTCGTGCATGGGGCGTCTCTAATTTTGACGTGGCAGATATGGAGGAGCTGTTGCGGTTAGAAAACGGCGATCAATGTGCCGCCAACCAAGTACTCTATAATTTAGGTGCCCGGGGGATCGAATACGATCTTTTGCCTTGGCAGGCAGAGACTGAGATTCCGGTGATTGCCTACTCACCCATTGCCCAAGGCGATCGGCTAGGGCATCACTTCAAAAATGATGAAGTCTTGAAAGAGCTGGCAGAAGCCAAAGGCTGCACGGTTTTTCAGCTACTTTTGGCATGGACCCTTCGACAACCCCACGTCTTAGCGATCCCCCAAACCAGTGACTCGCTGCATATGCTGCAGAACATTGAAGCTACCAAAATCGTTTTTTCCAAAAGCGAATTGGCGACAATCGATGCGCGTTTTCCTGCACCGACGAAAAAGCAGCCGTTAGCGATGATTTAAAGACGCTGATCACAGAAAAAGCACCAAGGTAAGGAGCGACTATGAAATTTTTTACGTCTGATACCCATTATTTTCATGCAGCCTTGCTCGGGGACAATGACTTTGCCCCACGCCCCTTTGAGACAGTGACGCAAATGCATGAAACGATGATCGCCAGCTGGAATGAGGTCGTTGCGGATAAAGATGTCGTCTATCATTTAGGGGATGTCGCGATGCACCCTGATTACGAAGCGGGCTTTCCAGAAATTGCGGCGCTGTTAGCACAGCTGCAGGGCAAAATCGTTTTTATCAAAGGCAATCATGATACCCGGGCTTTCTTTGCGTACTTGCGCAAGCATGATCCTGGATGTTTGGGAGCCCAAAAGTATGCGTTTGAAGATGTCGGTGTCTTGCTGAAGTTTGCTCATCAGCAATTTATACTGACCCATTATCCTATGCTGCTGGGGATCACCAAAAACAGTCGCAATCTGCATGGGCATATCCATCATCACAGTGTACCAATCGCTGAGAATCTCAACGTAGGAGTCGATGCGCCGGAATTGGCGTTTCTGCCGCAGCCGCGTCCCTTCGGTCGACCAGTTTCCGAAAATGAACTGGCGGTGCTGTACCATGCCAAACAACAAGAACTTGCCAAGCTAGCTCGTTAACAGATAACAAGAAAAGCAAGCGTCAAGACAACGTCGGACGGTTTGCTTTTTTTGTGATGACTTTGACAGCAAGCTTTGATTAAGGAAATTTTTTTGATAAAAATAAACTTTATATGTAAAAAATAATCGATTCCAAGAGTTATTATTTGATGGATATTTAAGAAATGTGTATGCTTTAAGTAGAAAGCAGTAAAGGAGGTTGCCAATGCGTAAGATTTCTAAAGTGATTTTTATCATCGGATTACTTTTACTCTTACTTGTCTTTTATTTTGGGATCATCGCCAATCAGCAAGCGGCTTCATTGCCTGTTTACTTGATTCCTTTGGATGAATATCCTTGGGTCGGATCTTCCATGAGTATGCTGCTCTTTTGGTTATCTGTTGGCTTTGCTATTTTTACAGTGATCGCACTCTTTGTCGTTTTGTTTTATCCAAAACGCTCAGACCGCTTGATCATTCCCCATAAGACAGGCGATTTAGTGATTCAGAAGAAGGCCTTAGAGCATTTTGTGCTCGAGCGGGTGAAACAAGCAGATTTCATCCATCAGCCATCGGTAAAAATCAAAATCGTCAAGAATAAAGTAGCGGTAAAAATCGATGGAGAAATGAAACAAACAGCAGCCATCCCGCAAAAACAAGAAGCTTTGGTTGGTGAGATCAGCAGCAGTCTGCAGCAGCTTTTCGGTATCGAAAGCAATATCCAAACGGAAGTTGTTTTAAAAGATACGCAAGAAACGCCAGCAGCCCATGACCAACCGCGTGTAGTTTAGGAGGAACAGGTATGAGTGAATGGTTCTACCACTATAAGATCCCGCTTATCTTTGCAGGTTTCGGTTTGATCCTAGCGATCCTGTTTCTAACGATCGGCTTTTTGAAAACCATACTGCTGGTGCTGTTTACGGCACTAGGTACGTATCTGGGATTTTATCTCAAAGAAGTCGGATTCTTTGAACAATTTCAAAGACCGCGCCGTTAACTTTGGTAACATTATTAGTTTAATTTATATCAAGATTATAGTAGGAGGAATGTACGATGGAAAACCAAACAAAACCAACAACAGGTGTTAAAGGAGAATTAACTTACGAAGATAAAGTGATTCAAAAAATCGTAGGCATTGCATTAGAATCTGTAGACGGACTCTTAACAGTCGATGGCGGTTTCTTCTCAAATATTGCAGGTAAATTAGTCAACACCGATGATGTGACTTCAGGGATCAACGTTGAAGTTGGGAAAAAACAAGTGGCAGTCGATCTTGATATCGTTGCAGAATATGGCAGCGACATGACCACGATCTACGACCAAATCAAAGAGGTTGTTTCAACACAAGTCAACAAAATGACGAATTTAGAAGTCATCGAAGTAAACGTGAATGTAGCAGATGTCAAAACACGTGAACAATTCGAAAAAGACTCTGAAACAGTTCAAGACAAAGTAAGCAGTGCGGCAGAAACAACTGGCGACTTTGCGTCAAAACAAACACGTAAAGCCAAAGGTGCCTTCAACCGGACAACGACGCGTATTCAAGAAAACAACGAACCACGCGTTCAATAATAGCAAGATAAGCAAAAGACTAGCTTCGGCTAGTCTTTTTTTGTCCCACAAAAGGTGTATTTTTGCAGTTTCAGCCGATCAGAACATCAAAGCCAAAAGCTCCAATAATGGATTCCTTCTGCTTGAAAGACATCGTTAGGATAGCTTTTCTCATAATGGGCTTTTTCGGGGGAATCATTAGGATCGAATACTTGGATATTTCCTTCTTTGTTCAAAGCCAATACCATGATATGTCCGGATGTCGTAAAGGTTCCTGCTTGAACCGAGACCACAACGGGGATGCCTTGTGTCATTTTCTCATAGGCAGCCTCAAATGAATCCCCTAAATCGGCAAATTGGTAACCAAAAGCTTCGGCAAACTGAGGAAAGATTTGCCAACTGGTTCCTTGTTTGGGAAGATAAAATTGATCGCCAGCCCACTTTAATAGTTTGTCAGGATTCGGCGGATGATCCGTCCAAAAAGCATCGATCATGGCTAAAGAAGCAATAGCGCACCCGTTTGCCGCAAACGTATTTTGCTCTTCTCCATATCCATATGGGCTATTACCCCAGCGTTGATCGGTTTGTACAATCAACGGCAGTTGCTGCGTGTCTGCCATCGCTTGTTGAATCGCTTGATTGGCTTGGCGAGTGAACTGTTTTGAGACAAGCGCTGTCTGATCAAACGTAGCATCCCTGACCTGATCAATCACGTAATGAATGACAAACACACCACCGATGAGAAAAAGCAGCAGTGCAAGGCTCTTCTTTTTCTTCCCATCGTTTCTCCTAGTTTTTGATGTCCTTGTGTGCGATCGCATGAAATGCCCCTCCTCGTAAAGTAGTATCTAAGAGAAGTATAGTCTTTTTCTAATAAGAGCATTTCTGCATTTCCTGAAGAATTTCATACGATTTTATGACAACCAACATTTGAAAAGTAAGTTTTTGCTGTTTGGACAGCTGTCGATGACAGACACAAAAGCAGCGCTTCCTCTATTTGGCTGAGTGGGTGGAATAACGAACAGCCACTTCTCTCCAGATGTCTTTTCTAAAAAAGGAATTTTTAAGAAAAGACAGCAAACAGTGAAGTTTTTTGTGTTTTGTTGTATAATGCAAATTACTGAAAAGTTGCGACCTTCAAATCGTAGATGATTTCAGAATCTATAATTGAAATGATGGTGAAACAATCATGTCTAACGAAAACACCCGGGTGGTGGTTGGAATGAGTGGCGGGGTAGACTCGTCAGTAACAGCACTTTTGCTGAAAGAACAAGGGTATGATGTTGTCGGGATCTTTATGAAAAATTGGGATGATACCGATGAAAACGGTGTTTGTACCGCAACAGAAGACTACAAAGACGTAGCCAAAGTGGCTGCGCAAATCGGGATTCCTTATTATTCAGTGAATTTCGAAAAAGAATATTGGGACCGTGTATTTGAATATTTCCTTGCAGAATACCGTGCCGGACGGACACCTAATCCAGATGTCATGTGTAACAAGGAAATCAAGTTCAAAGCCTTCTTGGATTATGCGATGGATCTTGGTGCCGATTATGTAGCCACTGGCCATTATGCACAAGTGACCGTTGATGAGAACGGCGTGACCCATATGTTGCGAGGCGTGGATAACAACAAAGATCAAACGTATTTCTTAAGCCAATTGTCACAAGAACAATTGAGCAAAACCATGTTCCCACTAGGCGGTATGGAAAAATCAGAAGTACGAGCGATCGCTGAACGGGCCGGTCTAGCAACAGCCAAGAAAAAAGATTCCACGGGTGTTTGCTTTATCGGAGAAAAGAATTTCAAACAATTTTTGAGTAATTACTTGCCAGCGAAAAAAGGCAACATGGTTACATTAGATGGCGAAGTCAAAGGACAACACGATGGCTTGATGTACTACACCATCGGACAACGTCAAGGCTTAGGCATTGGCGGCGGCGGTGCCACTCAAGAACCATGGTTTGTAGTTGGAAAAGACTTAGCAACCAACACTTTGTATGTGGGGCAAGGATTCCATCACCCCGCATTGTATGCAGATCGCTTGGAAGCAAGCCAAATCCACTTTACCACAGACCAAGATCGCGGAACGGAATTTTCATGCACAGCAAAATTCCGCTACCGTCAACAAGATGTACCGGTAACGGTGCGTCTATTAGATGGAGATCGGGCAGAAGTGATTTTTGACGAACCAGTACGCGCCATCACTCCGGGACAAGCAGTCGTTTTTTATGACGGCATGGAATGCTTGGGCGGCGGTTTAATCGATGCAGCCTACAAAGAAGCCAAAGAATTACAATATGTTTAACCACTAACACAATCAGTCCTAGCTAAGAACACTGAACCAATCAGTTGCACTTAGCTAGGGCTTTTTTTATTTGTACCAACGAATGTTTTGCGTAATCAAGAGAACCAAAAATAGGTAGCCGATTATTCTTTGATCTTGAAAAGGTGGATCTGTTCGCTAAATGCAGCGACTTGTGCAGGATCGATCGTACCGTTTGTTTTCGAAAGCGCATTAGACATGCCACAAGCCATCGAATAGGTCAATGCTTGTTCCATTGGATACTGTTTATTCATTGCAACAGCCATACCACCAACGGTTGAATCGCCACAGCCAGTCGTATTAACGATGGCGATTTTAGGGATCTCGATCTTAAAAAAAGTCGACTGGTGTTTAACGATTGCCCCATCGCCGCCTTGAGAAACCATGACGGTGTCGATCCCTTCGAAAAGAGTGCTCTCTAAGACAGAGAAAATGTCTTGCGATGAATGCAATTTTTGACCCATTAGTTCTTCTAATTCCTGTTGATTTGGTTTAATAAAACTCGGACGAGCATTCGTTTGAGTCAAACAATTTTTTAGTTGTTCCCCAGCTATATCCATGAGGATCGGGACTTGTTCACCTAATGATTGACGGATGAATTGAAGCAACTGATCGTGAAAGTGTCCATTATCAGAATTTACTGATCCAGAAATACAGACGACCGTGATGGGGTGTTGTTTAATTATTGCTGCAAGGTGTTGGTAAAAAAGTTGTTCGTTTTCCTCCGACAGATAAAGTCCTTTTTCTACTAGCTCAGTATGAGTGTTACCGTCATGCATGATCGTGATCGCATTGCGAGAATTGCCGTCGATGGTGAGGAAATCCAATACATAACGTTCTTCAGCTAGTAAAGAATCAAGGATCGTTTTGCCTACAGGTCCACCTAAAATACCTGTCAATAAAACGGCTTCCCCAGATTGTGCGATGACTCTGCCAGCATTGATGCCTTTTCCTCCAATTGATGTATGTGGGTTATCTACCCGATTTACTTGATCCAATTTTAGCGAAGGAACAAGATAGTTGTAGTCCATGGAAGGGTTCATTGTGATGGTTAAAATCATTTTTGTTCCTCCTTGAGGATCTCTGTAAAGGAACGATAATAGTCAAAAGTAGTCTCAGAAAGTTTATCATCAGTGATCAAATAGTCGATATCTGAAAGCGAGTAGAAGGTATAAACGTCAGAGCGATTAAACTTGGAACTATCTGCAACGATGCATTTTTTGCGGGAATGTTTGAATGCGACTCGTTGAATCGAACCTTCAACAAGATTTGCAGTGGTAATATTATTTTCAAAAATCCCATTTGTAGCAGCAAAAGCGATATCGATATTTAAATTTTCAAAACTCTTCTCTGCTGTTTCCCCATAAAATTCTTCCGTCGTGCGGGAAAATTCTCCACCGGTCAATAAGACACGATAGTCTGTGTTGTAAATCAAATAATTAAAAGCAAGTAAACTATTTGTGATCACGAATAAGTTTGCTTTTTTTAGTTCAGGTAAAGCGTGGAGCATCGTAGTTCCCGCACCGATATAGATAGTATCGTTGTCTGATATGATACTGTTCATTACTTTTCCGATGAATTTCTTTTCGGCAACGTTCGTATCGATTTTTTCTTGAGTAGAAAGCTCGTGTTCGATTTTTTCGAGTTTTTGGGCGCCACCATAGATTTTTACCAATAAAGATTGATTCGCTAACTCTGTAATATCTCTACGAATGGTCATATCGGAAACGTCTAATGTTTTGGCTATTTCTGCAATGGATAAGTAATCGTGCTGATTCACTAGCGCTAGAATTTTTTCTTGCCGTTCTTTCTTTAACATAGTTTCACCTCTGGTTGATTAACGATTTTTTTAAGTTTCTTTTTTATCGATGTTCTTTATACATTAATTAATAGCATTTACTTTTGGAAAAAGCAAGGGAAAATGTTCATCTTTGTTAAAGTTTGATAGTTTCGTGTATTGGTGAAAGGAATCAGTTTGAAAAAAATACCAAAAGAAAGCGTTGACAAGAAAAATTAACTATTGTATATTTACATTGTAAAACATATTGTAACAAACTTTAACAATGTTTATCATTTGGGTTGAACAAGGAGGAAGAATAGGTGGGCTATACGAGCATGTTTGATGAAAGGCTAATTTTTCTCGATGTGGAAGGAGAGGAGTTGAAAGAACTATTTGAAGAAATAGCCAAACGATTACAGCAACAAGGTTTTGTGAATGAACAGTATGTAGAAGGATTACTAGCAAGAGAACAAGCCTTTCCAACTGGACTAATTACACAGTATTTGAATATTGGCTTGCCTCATTCAGAACCAGCGTATGTCGAAAAGCCTTTTATTGCGATCGTGCGTCTGAAAAACGAGGTGAAGATGAAGCAAATGGGGGACAGTCAAGAAATGCAGGTCAAGGATCTCTTTTTTCTAGGGATCAAAGAACCAAAAGAGCAAGTCGGCTTACTGCAATCGTTAATGGCATTATTTATGGATGAAGGATTTGTAAAGGCATTCATTGAAACACAAGAAGTGCAGGAAATTTATCAGCTAGTTACTCAGTATACAAAATAAAATTTTTGGAGGAATTTAAGATGAAAAGAAGATTGATCGTAGCATGTGGAAGTGGCGTTGCAACAAGTCAAACGATCGCAAGTAAAATTGCCGGAATGCTTGAAGATGACGGAATCGATTTCCCCGTTGAAGCAGTTGATTACAAGTCGATCCAAAATGAATTGCCGTCGACAGGAATTTATGTGTATGTTGCTCAGCCAGATGATGAAGTATTGGAAAAAGCCGCTGAGCTAGGTGTACACGTTTTTGCTGGGATTCCGTTTCTTACCGGTATGGGTATGGATACGATTTATGAAGAAATCAAAGAATTGATTGGCTAGTACAAAACATCCTATCAAAAGAAAGAAGTGAAAAAAATGCAAGTATTTCAAGACATTATCAATTATATCTTAGGTTTAGGTTCCGCTATTTTTGTGCCGCTAATCATTTTAATCCTAGGCTTGGTTGCAGGGATGAAATTCAAAAAAGCCTTTATGTCTGCAATCACGTTAGGTATTGCTTTTACTGGGATGTCGATGGTCATTGGTTTTATGTCAAATGCAGTTAGTCCAGCTTCCGAAGCATTGGCAAAAAATACTGGCTTGAACTTGCCTGCGCTAGATTTAGGGTGGACAGGAGCGGCAAGTATCACCTGGTCATGGTCCTATGCCTTTGTTTTCTTTGCCGTCGTTCTTGGTGTGAATTTTGTCATGTTGATTTTGAACTGGACCAAGACGTTGAATGTCGATATGTGGAATGTATGGGGCAAAGCGCTGACTGCCTATCTGGTCTACTTTATCAGTGGAAGTTTACTTGCTGGGTTTATCACCGCCATCGTACAGGTTATCTTGGAACTTAAAATGGGGGATATGTTCCAACGCCACATTGAGGATTTGACTGGTATTCCTTTAGTAACAGTGACCCACTTGATGAATATTTCAGCAGTGCTTTTATTACCGATCAATGTGATTATGGATAAAATTCCTTTCTTTAATCGACGGGCAGATACCAAAGCCTTAAAAAAGAAAATCGGTATCTTCTCTGAAAATTCGGTGATGGGCTTTCTCATTGGTTTGGGCTTGGGATTAGCTGCAGCTTATGGCGTGTCAGGCTCACTGAACTTAGCTATTCAAATCGCGACTGCAATGGCTTTGTTCCCAATGATCTCAAAAATGTTTATGCAGTCCCTTTCACCACTTGCTGATGCAATGTCGGAAATGATGAAAAAACGCTTTAAAGATCGGGAAGTTTACATTGGGTTAGATTGGCCTGTATTAGCTGGTCGCTCTGAGATTTGGGTCACTGCTATCTTGTTGGTACCTGTCTTTATTGGCTATGCCATCATCTTGCCAGGAAATGCTGTGTTGCCTTTAGCAGGAATCATTAACTATTCGATCGCAGTAGGTGGATTATTGCTTACTGGCGGAAACTTGGTTCGTATGCTGATCATGGGGGTTATTTCGATGCCAATCTATCTATATGCAGCTACGTATTTGACGCCGATCTTAACGGGCTTAGCAGATCGAACCGGCGCAGTAGAAGGAATACAAAAAGGGCAGCAAATCACTTGGTCTTCGATCGAAGGACCAGAATTTCGAATTTTATTTGCAGAAGCGTTTAAAGGAAATATCTTGGGTATCGTCGGTTCCGTTGTGTTTATCGCAATGTTTGTCTGGTTGTATAAATATATGAGCAAGGTAAAAGTACCAAGTCAAAGATATGAAGAACAAGGGACCCAATCGACGCAAGTGCGTGCGACGAATGGCTAATATTTTCAAAAAGAAAAGGGCGACAGGAATGGGAAAGAGCGAAAAAATAAAATGGCAATTGCTTCTTTTTCTAGCAATTGGCTGCTATCTCTTAGCTTTGGTGACACAACAGTACCTATTTAATGTCGTAGCGATTGGTCTAGCAGTCTGTGTGTATAACTATGGCAGTCCAGTACTTTTTAAAGAATACGATGAACGGAAAAAGAAAAAAGAGGAAGAAGCAGCCAAAGTAAGAGAAGCTGTTCAAACAATCTTACGCAACAAAACGTTTGAAAAATAAAAAAGGTGGTCTTGAATATGTCAGATGGACGGATGATTTTTGAAAGAGAACGGGAAGATTTAGCACGAATCGTAAAATTGATTTTTACCAGGAAGAATACAAATGTTGCAGGCGGTAATTTTTCTTTTAAAACAACCGATGAAACTGGAAAAGAATACATTATTATGACACCAACTATGATGTCAGAAGCCTATTTAGGAGAAGTCTCACCAGCCCAGATTTTAGTTGTTGAGCCTCATACGAGAAAGGTGATTGATGGGGTAGGTCAGCTGACACGAGAAATCAACTTACACGAAGCGGTTTATGATACGAATCCAGCGATAAAAGCAGTCTTACATGCCCATTCTCCTCACTCGATGTTCTGGGCAACCGCCGGATTGGATATGCCTAACTTAACGGAAGCGACCCAAAAAATTGGCTATATTCCTGTACTAGACTTTGAACCTAATTGCTCACCAGAATTAGCAGAATTAGTTTCTGATTATATGAAAAAAGAACAACTCGCCTTACCGAATATGTTACTCCTCAACAGTCATGGGGTACTGATCAGTGCGCCAGGAGCATCTGGCATCGAAGCAATCCATAAAGCTTTGCAAATACTAGATACCACGGAATGGAACGCGGAAATTGCCTATAAGCAAACGATTTTTCAATCTTTAGGCTTGTTAGATGGTTTTTACTCCAAAGGGAGACAAGTAGGAACCCTTGAAGACTTGAAAAAACATACACCGATTTATAATAAAGAAGAAATTTTTGCTGGTGGTGATTAGCCAGCAAGTAATCATCTTTTTTGATTGATAAAAATCCAAGAACATTCGTTTACGAGTTCTTGGATTTTATTTTTTTATTCAAAATATGCTATAATTTAGTCAGAAAATGAATGTTTTTGATGTATTGGCATTTTTAAAAGAAAGGGGGAGGTGCATGAATCGTACAAGATCCAACCTCATGAAATGAGGGACGTTAGTGTCGTAGGGGTGGTAATGCTTCATCAGAATCAGGTCATTTCAAGCCAAATCAACCAACTTGCCTTAGCCGTACTATTTGGTTTAGCCGGGTATTTGATTGTTGTAAAAAGTTCTACTTTTTGTCCTCTCAGATTGCGGGGCATTCCGATCAGTATAACCAAGCAGAAGTCAAGTGGGACAAAATTGCGGGGGGTGTCGCCTTCTTTATTGCGCTGATCAATTTGATTTTGGTCTTTGTGTGAGTGCGACGGAAAAAAGCCACCAAAAGAAATCTTTGGCGGAAAATGGTTTACTTTGGTCATGATCGATCATCAAATTCGGCTTGATGTGCTTGAAAAAAATGGTAATACTGCTGGACACTAGCTAACTGCGTCCACTTCCGCACATCGACGGGCGTTTGATCCAAATCATAGATTTTGGCTTCCTTTAAAGATAAAACGAAAGGACTATGGGTAGCAATAATGAATTGGCACTGTTCATAGCGGACGAAATCTTCCAGTAACTGCACTAGTTCCAACTGACGATCAGCAGAAAGGGAATTTTCTGGTTCATCTAATAAGTAAAGACTGTTGGGACGAATTTTTTCTTGAAAGAAGCGAAAGGCACTTTCACCATTGGAATATTCTTGGACGTTGTCGATCAAGTGCTTGCGGGTGAATTTGGACTGTGTGTTGGATCGTGCGAGATTGATTTTCTTCAATTCATGGTAATCGTCAAAACCTGTGAAACGAAAGTCCGCATACTTTGCTTGGTAGTATTCTTGAAACACTTCTTCTCGGCGATGATCGATCCCTTGATTTAAGTTTCGAATATCCAGCATGAAGTCAAAGACGTCATCGCTGGTCAAAAGCACTTTTTCTTGCGGTTCGTCGTTGCTACGAGCAGCACAGTAGGATAAATAGTCCTCGAAAAAATTCGACCGATTATACGCAGCAAAGCGCTGCGCGTGGATCTTTTCGGCAATCACGTTCAATGCAGTGGTTTTGCCAGAACCATTACCGCCATATAAAATCGTGATTGGTTCAAAATCGATCTGCTGAAAACGGCGGGCACTGAGAATCTGAAAAGGGTAGTAAGAATCATAGACAGTCCGTTGGATAGAAAGGAAAAAATCAAACTCGGTTTCTTGATCGGGAAAAGTGATTTGTTCGAGATACATGGGGCACCTCCTAGCAGTTTCGTGGTTGCCATTATTGTAGCATATCCATCACAGATAAAAATTTTTTTGCGAGGTTAAAATAAATCTTGTTTGCTATTTTTTTAATCTTTTACTGTTATATTCACAACAGGAAACTTCTGTGCTAGACTATAAGGGCATAGAAATGATGTAATCTTAAGCAACTGATAAAACGTACAAAAAAACGAAGGTTTAATGAATTCTTTAAGCGATGTTTAAATGCTGAAACTTATTCCTTGCAAGTTTAAGTAAAAGTGACTAATATGAGGAAGGAATCGTGAAAGGAGCAATGGAATGTATCAAGTAGTAGTCATGTATGGGGACAATGAACCGTGGTGGTTTTTTGAGGGATGGCAGTCAGATATTCAAGAGGCGTTCACATTTGCAACTTTCAGCGAGGCGCAGTCATTTTATGAACAAAAATGGCAAGAAATCAGAGAAGAGTATTCGTACATAAATGCAAAATCAAACTTTATGACGGCTTTTTGGAATGAAGAAGACGAACGCTGGTGCGAAGAATGCGACGATTACCTCCAACAATATATTGGACTGGCATTGCTTAAAGAATATCAGCAAGTCGTCGATGAAAGCAGGAAAGATTTTTATGAAACAACTAATTCTAGCGGAAAAGCCAAGCGTTGCCAAAGACCTCAGCAAAGTTTTGGGCTGTGAGCAAAAACATAAAAATTATTACGAAGGACCCAAGGCGATCGTTACTTGGGCCCTTGGTCATTTATTGGGCTTGAAAATGCCTGAAGATCTAAATAAAGACTGGGCATCATGGCAGATGGAAACATTACCGATGATCCCTAAGTCCATTGGGATCAAGCCGTTGCCAAAAACCGGTCATCAACTAAAAGCCATCAAACAATTGGCTCAAAGAAAAGATGTCGGGGAAGTTGTGATCGCTACTGATGCGGGAAGAGAAGGGGAGCTAGTCGCTCGCTGGATTTTGGAGTGGGTTCGTTTTGACAAACCAGTCAAACGTTTGTGGATTTCTTCGCAAACCCCCAAAGCCATCAAAGAAGGTTTTGCAAAATTGCAGTCAGCCAAGCACTACGACAATCTTTACTACTCCGCCCTTGCGCGGGCAAAAGCCGACTGGCTGGTAGGATTGAATGTCACTCGGGCATTGACGGTCAAATATCAAGACAATCTTAGTGCGGGTCGGGTCCAAACCCCTACCTTAGCTTTGGTGCGCAGTCAGGAAATGCAGATCGAAAGTTTCCGTCCGCAAACCTATCATGTGATTACCCTAAACGTAGGCGATGCCAAGGCTCGCCTGCAGCAAAAAAATCCTTATCAATTAAAAGAACGCAGCGATGCCGAAGCATTGGTCAAACAGATGAGTCAACAAAATGGTCGCGTGACAGCGATCGAAGAAAAGGTCAAAACAGAAAGTGCACCACTGCCCTACGATTTGACCGAGATCCAACGAGAAGCCAATCAGCGTTATGGGTTTTCAGCCAAGAAGACCTTGTCGCTTGTTCAAAGCTTGTATGAAACCCACAAGATCGTCACTTATCCAAGGACGGATTCCAAGTATTTGACCAATGATATGAAGGCAACCATGAAGGAACGCCTGCAGGCAGTTGCGGATTTTGCCCCAGAAGTCAAAGGATACTTGAAAAATGGTGGACAAGTGGTGCAGCAAGCTGTCTTCAATGATAAAAAAGTTACCGATCACCATGCCTTATTGCCAACGGAACAGCGGGCACGGTATGAAAAATTAACTACCGATGAACAACGGATCTATCAAATGATCGTTAGTCGTTTCTTGATGCTCTTTGCGAAACCCCATAAAAAGCAGCAGCAGAAAGTGACCGTGACCTTTGGTTCAGAAACCTTTGTATTCAACCGCAATACCGTGTTAGAAGCGGGATGGAAAACGACTTCTGAAGAAGAAACCAGTGATGTGGCTTGGCAAAAAGGCAGTACCGTCAAGCCTGAGTTCACCATCCAAAAAGAGTTGACCACACCACCGAAACCGTTGAATGAAGGAACTCTTTTAGGCAAAATGGAAAAACACAGTCTTGGCACGCCAGCAACCCGTGCGGAGATCATTGAAAAGCTGATCAAATCTGAGCTGATGGAGCGGACCCCAAGCGGCTTGCAAGTATCGCCAAAAGGCAAGCAGCTGTTAGTCTTAGTCAATCCATCCTTGGTGACACCAGAATTGACGGAAAAATGGGAGAAGGAACTGGAAGCCATCGCGAAAGGCACCTATTCTGCCCAAACCTTCCTCGCACAAATCGAAGCGGACACCAAACAACTGGTCAAAGAAATCAAGCAAAGTGAAAGCAAGTACCAAGATTTCTCATTGACCCAAAAACGGTGTCCTGAATGCGGCGAACCATTGCGGGAGAAAAATACCCGTGATGGCAAGATCTATGTTTGCTCCAGTGGCACCTGCAAGTACCGTCGTCGGAAAGACCCGAAAGTTTCAAACCGACGCTGCCCGCAATGCCACCGAAAGATGGAGATCATTGAGGGCAAAAACGGCGCCTATTTCCGCTGTAAATTCGATGGGACCACCGAAAAAATGGCGGATAAAAAGGAACGCAGCAAAAAGCTGTCGAAACACGAAGAACGCCGCTTGATGAACAAAATCAATCAAGAAGAACCGCAAGAAAGCCCATTAGCAGCTGCTTTAAAAGCTGCTATGGAGAAGAAATAACCGCATGAGGTAGAAAATGAAAAAGAGTGAGGACGATTTTGCTGTCCTTCACTCTTTTTTTGCACCCATTCATTCACTCATCTAGGCATTTTTTTGACGGTATTCTTTCGGTGAGATTTTTTCTTTCTTTTTGAACAAAAAGGAAAAATAATTTGGGTCATTGTAGCCAACATCAAAGGCGATCTCAGATAGCCGCAGATTGGTCGTTAACAGCAGTTCCTTAGCTAAGGTCAACCGTTGCTCGGTCAAGTATTCGATAAACGTAGAATCAGTGGCTTGCGAGAAGATGGTGCTGAAATGTGCTGGACTCAAATGAACTTTTTCAGCAACTACATTTAAGGAAATATTGGGATCAGAAAAGTGCTCACTAATAAAGGCTTTGGCTTGATTGATGACGCTTTGATATTTCGCCATTGCAGGATTGATGGGTTGTTTGGTCAATAATGGCAACAGTTCTGCCAGAGTCGTTTGATAGTTCTCTGGCTCATGGGTCAATGCCGCTAGATAGTCTAAGTCATGGGCGTGCTGAACGATCTGGGGCAGCGAATGACTGTCTTTTTTCTTCAATAATGCCAGCAGTTCGACTAAGACGAACAAACGGTACATTTGCGTTCGCTCAACGGTTCCTTGAGGCGCCATCAATTCAGCGATCAGCTCAGGGATCGTCTGTTTCCCAGCATTTGCCAGCCGTGAAGCAAGGTCGGTTTTGAAGGGATTGGTGGGGGACAGTTCCCCTTCGCGAATGTCGTCTTCATAGCTGATGATTTTTTCCTTGCGGATGCTGCCATAGGTTTTTAGCATATCACGAGCTTTCTGATAAGAAAGAGAGATACCCGAGAAGCGATCTGCTACCGGTCCAATCGCCACTGCTACTTCTTCCCCAGAACCATGAACGAGGCTTTGAGCGATCTGATAGGCTTTTTCTAAAACTTGTTCTCGGTCGTGGTCAAAAAGTAAAAACTTGATGAAGCGGCTGGACACACTGGAGAACAAGACGGCATCATCTTGCTCATAGGCTTTGGTCAGCTGCTGGCTAAAGCGAGTGTAGTCAGAAAAGCTTTGATTGAAGGGGGTTTTTGCTAACAGCACACAAAACTGTTTGCCTGAAAAGCGCCGGCCCAGTTCTTCTGCTTGCAAAAAGGCTTCTGAGATCGTGATCTTTTGTTTAAAGAGGTGATTCAGAAAGTGATTTTTTTTGATTTCCATTTCGAATAAATCGTCTTCTTTGGATAATTGCTGATGAGTGGTTTGTTGTTCATCTAAGTGTTGAACGACGGTTTTGATGGCTTGTTCTAATTCTTCGTTTTTGATGGGCTTGAGCAAGTAATCATCTGCTTGCAACTGCAGTGCCGTTTTTGCATAGTCAAAATCATCAAAGCCGCTAACAAAAATAATGCGAACTTGCGGCAATAATTTTTTGGCTTCTTTCGCAAAGACCAAACCATCCATAAACGGCATTTTGATATCGCTGATAATAATATCCGGACGCAGATCAAGGATCGAAGCCAGCGCCAATTCGCCATCGGCGGCTTCATCGCTATAAACGATCGGGTATTGTTTGGCAAGAGTCATGATTTGGTGACGCAAACTATCGCGAATCAGATGTTCATCTTCAACTATGAACACTTTGTACATGGTTGGGTTCCTCCCTTTTTGGTACTGTGACGGTAATCGTGGTGCCTTCTTGGTATTGACTGTGGATCGTCAGTTGCGCTTCGCTGCCGTAGTTCAGCTGGAGGCGGCGATAGACGTTGTAAAGGCCATAACCGCTCTCAGAGTCGGGGTCGGTGGTTTCCTTAAGGTTACGACGAATCTCCTGCAAACGGTCAGGGTCGATCCCAACGCCGTTGTCACTGATGGTCATTTGAATCTGGTGGGGCAGTTCTGACACTGTGATTCGAATCATACCGACACGGCGGACAAACTTGGTGCCATGATAAACGGCGTTTTCAACAAGGGGCTGCAAGACCATTTTCAGGACCTGTAGTTCTGGACTGACGGTTTGATCTTCAATGGTGTAAGACAGCATCCTGCCATAGCGGATCTGTAAAATCTTCAAGTAATCGTCCACATGCCGCAATTCTTTTTCCAAAGGAATCCAGTCTTGCCCTTTGCTTAAGGAGATACGGAAAAAATCCGACAACGCATAGGTCATTTCCGTTGCTTGCTCGTAACGGGCAGCTTCAATCAAAGAAACGATCGCATCTAAACTATTATAGATGAAATGTGGGGTAATCTGGGCTTGTAAGACCCGCACCTCACTTTGGGCTAAGTGATACTGCTTCAAGGCATTTTCTTCCAAGAGCCGAGTCAAGTCATCTGCCATTCGATTCAAGCTACTCGTCAGAGTCCGCAGCTCTGGGGTCTCGGGCAGTTCTGCTCGGTAGCTCAAATGTCCTTGGGATAGTTCATTGGAAAGGTCTAACAACCGATCCAGCGGGTATTGCAAATTATCTCGAACAAAGCGCCGGTTTTTATTGATGATCGCAAAGATGATCAAAAGCAACACGACTTGAAAAAGGATCAGCAGCAACACGGATTGGACTAGTTCGTGATTGGTTTGGCTGGCTAAGCTGATCTCTACCCCGACGAATTGCTGCAAAATTTCGGATAGCAAATCGATCACCGAATCCACTTGGATCATGACGTATTGGTTTTTTTCCACCGGCTCATCCTTGAGAATATTATCGATCAACTGTTGCTGATAGGTTTCTAAAGAATCGAGCGTCCGAAAGGCGACCGCTAAAATATTGAGCTCTTTGGCAGTGCTGGTATTTTCTTGGATGTGTTGCAGATCGCTCCTTAGTTCATCGATCACATTGGTTTCTTGGACTTGTGCGACGGTTTTTTGACCAAAGACTAAATCCCACATTTCTTCCAAGACAATGGCATCGACTTTTTCCGATAGTTGATTGGCTTCTTCAATATTGTTGATGGTATTTTGGTAAATGAAAATCTGCCGCGAGTAAAAGACACTGCTTACTACGAGGGGGATAAAGGCGACGAGGATCATCAGTTTATTCGTCTGTTGAAAGATGCCCTTGATACTTTTTGTTTTCATCTTCATCCCCTCAATAATTTCTCGGCGGAATCTGATCGAAATCCATGTCACTGGAAAAAACCGTTTCATGGACATAGATTTCACGAGGAATGGCATCAGCGCCGCGAGCCAAGTAGCGCGAGATGGCATTTTTGACGAACACACCAGCATCTGGGTTGCACTCAACGACACAATTGACCACTCCTTGCTTCAATTTATCGATCATTTCTTTTTGGGCATCGATCGATACGATCACTAAATCCTTCCCTGGCTCAATATCGGTTTTTTCGAGGGCTTCAAGAGCACCGAGAGTCATCTCGTCATTGTGACTGAACAAGACATCGATCTGCTCCATTTTGCCTTCTGCGATGTATTGTTCAATGACTTCTTTGCCTTTGCGGCGAATGAAGTCACCATTTAGCTCATCTTTGACTTGGATCGTTACATTGTTGTGGGCATAATCACGCTTGATGGTTTCTCGGAACCCTTCTGAGCGCAAATACGTCGGAGACGTAGCATCCAGTCCCGTCAATTCTAAAACATTGATCGTTTCATTTTGATGTTCTTTATAATAATTGCTTACGTAGAGACCCGCACGATTGCCCTCGGCTTTGAAGCTTGGCCCGATATGGGTCAAAAATAAAGAGGGGTCACTGACATTGACATGACGATCTACCACGAAAATGGGAATCCCCGCTTGCGCCGCTTCTTCCAAAATCGGTTCCCAATTGTTTTCCTGAATCGGGGTAAAGACGATGGCATCGACTTGATACACGATAAAACTGCGGATATCTTGAATCTGACGTTCTTGATTCATATAGCCGTTACGATAGAGCACTTCATAGCCTTCCTTCTCTAATTCAGTGCGAATCGATTCGGTGTGGCGCTTGCGCCAGCTGCTTTCTGTTCCCGATTGAGAAAAACCGATCACGATACTTTCTTCCGATGTTTCAGTGGTTGTTTCTTTGTTTGCTTGGCAACCAGACAAGCAAGCTAGAAACAAACAGACGAACAACCCAATTTTTATATTCCTCATTTTTTTCACCTCTATAGTCTATTCTACTAAAAAATACGGAAGCGCTTTACACAAAATATCAAATCAAATAAAAACCAAGGGAATCTTAAAAAATCCAAGATTCCAAAGAGAAAAGGGGGCAACTGGGCCGTTTTTTCTCAAGAAATCCAAGAAACCTCGAAAAAATCTAAATGTAAGCGATTCCTTAACTAGCTATACTGAATATGTAAGAAAAAGACATGGAGGGATCACAATGAAAGGTACTTTTGGTAAATTGGTCGTCCTAGCATCCACCTTATTGGTTGGTGGATTGTTAGCAGCTTGTGGGAATGGATCAGATAGCGGGGCAAACGGTGACGGAGACAAAGGATTTGTTGGGATTGCGATGCCGACCAAATCAGCAGAACGATGGATCGCAGATGGCGACAATATGGTAGAGGAATTAGAGAAGCTTGGCTATAAAACTGACCTGCAATATGGAGAAGACAAAGTAGAAAACCAAGTGGCACAAATTGAGAACATGATCACCAAAGGCGTTGATACTTTAGTGATCGCCTCGATCGATGGTTCGGCACTGACGGACGTGTTGGAAAAAGCCCATAACGAAGACATCACAGTCATCGCCTATGACCGTTTACTGATGAACTCGGAATACGTCGATTATTATGCCACCTTTGATAATTTTGGGGTCGGCGTGCTGCAAGCGTCTTATATTGAAGACAAATTAGGTCTCAAAGACGGTGAAGGACCATTTAATATTGAATTATTCGGCGGCTCTCCAGATGATAACAATGCACTGATCAATTATAATGGGGTCCTTTCGGTCTTCCAACAATACTTTGACAGCGGACAGCTAGTCGTTCCTTCTGGTCAAACCAACTTCAACCAAATCGCTACCTTGCGTTGGGATGGTTCGACTGCACAAGCTCGGATGGACAACTTGTTGAGTGCCAACTATACGGATCAAACATTGGATGCCGTTCTTTCACCTTATGATCCAATCAGCCTAGGAATCATTTCATCGCTTAAAGGTGTTGGCTATGGTTCTTCCGATAAACCACTACCTGTGATTACTGGTCAAGATGCGACGGTGGCAGGAGTGAAATCAATCATCGCGGGTGAACAAACCCAAACGATTTTCAAAGATACACGGGTGTTAGCGAAAAACACGATCGAAATGATCGAAGCCATCACCAATGGCGAGGAAGTCCCGGTCAACGATACGGAAACCTATGACAATGGCGTCAAAGTCGTACCAACCTATTTGTCAAATCCCGTTTCTGTGGATAGCGACAACTACAAAGAAGAATTGATCGATACCGATTACTATACAGAAGAAGAGCTAGGCATTTAAGCAAGAAGTACAGATCCAGCGAGAAAAGATGCTAGTTTCCCCGAAAGCAGCAGGGAAGAACGAATCATCCCCAGTATTCGTTCTTTCCGCTTTTCTTACAAACGGATCGCTTCACTTTTACATAAAAAGGAAAAGGGTGAAAGAACATGGCAGATAATATTTTGATGATGAAAGGCATCGTCAAAGAGTTTTCAGGGGTTCGCGCCCTTGATAACGTCAACCTCTCGATCGAGCGAGGAGAGATCCACGCACTGTGTGGAGAAAATGGCGCCGGCAAGTCCACGCTGATGAATGTCTTAAGCGGACTCTATCCTTACGGCAGCTATGACGGAGAGATCTATTATGAAGGGGAGTTATGCAAGTTCAAAGATTTGCGGGACAGTGAGGACAAAGGAATCGTTATTATTCATCAAGAGTTAGCCTTAAGTCCTTACCTGTCGATCAAAGAAAATATCTTTCTAGGAAATGAACAAGCCAAACACGGCATCATTGATTGGGATCTAACCGAAAAGAAAACAGACAACCTCTTAAAGATCGTTGGCTTAAAATTAGACCCGAATACGCTGGTTTCACAAATCGGTGTCGGGCATCAACAGCTGGTGGAAATTGCCAAAGCATTTTCAAAATCCGTCCGATTGTTGATTTTAGATGAACCAACTGCGGCGTTGAATGAAGAAGAAAGTGCCAATCTGTTAGAGCTGATCAAAGAGTTTCGCAACCAAGGGATCACTTCGATCATCATCTCCCACAAGCTGAATGAAATTGTCAATGTGGCGGATCGCATCACGATTTTACGAGACGGGCAAACGATCGAGACGCTGAGCGGCACCGAAATCTCTGAAGAGCGCATCATTCGCGGCATGGTTGGGCGAGACTTGACCAATCGCTACCCAGAGCGGAACCCCACTATTGGTGAACCGTTTTTTGAAGTCAAAAATTGGACGGTCCATCATCCAATCGACCATACCCGTGTGGTGAATGAAAATTTGAACTTGATGATCCGCAAAGGAGAGATCATCGGTATCGCCGGTTTGATGGGTGCGGGACGGACTGAGTTTGCCATGAGCGTCTTCGGTCATTCCTACGGCAGTTCGATTTCGGGGGAAGTCTATAAAGACGGCCAACCGATTTCTGTCAAAGACGTGCCAACCGCCATCAAAAATGGGCTAGCCTATGTGTCGGAAGACAGAAAAGCGCTGGGCTTGAATCTGCTGATGGATATTCGCGAGAATACCACCATTGCTAGTCTTGCCAAAATCAGCCGCCAAGGGGTCATCGATAAAGAAAAAGAAGTCACGATGGCAGAAGAATTCCGCAAAAAAATGCGGACCAAAACCAATTCAATCTATCAAAACGTCGGCAGTTTGAGTGGTGGGAATCAGCAAAAAGTTGTTTTGGCAAAATGGCTGATGACCACACCAGACATCTTATTTTTAGATGAACCGACCCGTGGGATCGATGTCGGGGCGAAATACGAAATCTATACGATCATCGAAGAGATGGCAGCAGCTGGCAAAGCCATTTGCATCATCTCCTCGGAGCTGCCAGAACTATTAGGCATGTGTGACCGAATCTATACGATGAACGAAGGACGCTTCACTGGCGAGGTCCTGCGGGAAGAGGCGGATCAAGAACGATTGATGAATCTAATGACATTAGAAGAGAGTGGGGTTTGAGATGGAAACAACCAATAAATTAAAAAAAGAACGCAGCCATTCGCTGAAAGAAAAGGCACTGGAAATCTTTAGTAAATACAGTATGATCATTATCTTAGCAGTATTATTGGTGGCCTTTCAGCTCATGACCGATGGGATTTTCTGGCGGCCGCTGAATATCACCAACCTCGTGTTGCAAAACAGTCATATTCTCGTTTTGGCAGCTGGTATGCTTTTGGTCGTCTTGTTAGGACACGTCGATCTATCCGTAGGGTCCGTGATGGCGTTTGTCGGTGCGATTGCAGGCGTTTTAATGGTCAATAACGGCATCAGTCCTTGGCTGGCAGTGCCTCTTTGCTTACTGATGGGGGCAGTGATCGGTGCCTGGCAAGGCTTCTGGGTCGCGTATGTCGGTATCCCAGCATTTATTGTGACCTTGTCTGGTTTACTGATGTTTCGAGGACTGACCCAAGTCGTCTTAGGCGGTCAGTCCTTGGCGCCTTTTCCCAAGGCATTCCAACAAATTTCTACTGGGTATTTGCCAGATATTGCAGGCGGTCAGATCCATTTACTTTCCATGATTTTAGGTGTAGTGATCACGGGCGTCCTGATTTTAGGCCAATGGCGGACCCGTGAGCGTCACAAAAAAAATCTTTTTGAAGTGGAATCAATGGCAGCCTTTGCCTTTAAAGCCGTCTTTACTGCGGTCGTATTTCTCGGTGCTACCTATATCTTTGCCTCTTATCAAGGGTATCCGATCATTTTGATCGTCTTAGGAGTGATCGTGGCTGCCTATGGCTTTTTGACTAACAAAACCGTCGCTGGTCGTCAAATCTATGCAACCGGCGGCAACAAAAAAGCAGCCGAACTTTCTGGGATCAAGACGAAGAAAATCACCTTCTGGGTCTTCGTGAACATGGGGATGATGGCAGCTTTGGCGGGCTTGGTTTTAGCCGCTCGGTTGAATGCAGCCACACCGCAAGCGGGAACGTCAATGGAATTAGATGCGATGGCCGCAGTGTATTTCGGCGGTGCTTCCACCTCAGGCGGTATTGGTACCGTGATGGGGGCGATCGTCGGTGGTCTCGTGATGGGTGTCTTAAACAATGGGATGTCGATCTTAGGAGTCGGTGTCGATTGGCAGCAAGCCATCAAAGGGTTGATTTTGCTGCTGGCTGTCGTGTTGGATATCTACAATAAGAAAAAGAAAATTTCGTAGGAGGGCCTGTTTATGGAGGACCAAGCACAAAAGACGATTTTATTGATTTGTACCGCCGGCATCACTACGGGACTCTTAGTAAAAAATATGCAGCGGGCCGCAGATGAAAAAGGGCTAGCTGTGCATATCTATTCGGCACCAGCCATCATTGCTGAACAGATCCTGCAGCAACAAACAGTCGATGCCTTGCTGATCGGTCCGCAGTCGAAGTACGAAGTCAATCGATTAAAAGACTTTCTCATGGTCAAAGCGGTGCCATATAAATTAATCAAAGAAACAGATTATGAGCTGTTAGATGGCGAAGCTGTCCTTACAGACAGCCTGACCCTCTTACAAAACGATCGCTAGGCTCAAAAAAGAGCTATGTGTTTCAGCGTTTGAATATGTTGTTTAGAGTAGTGCCTTGCGAATCCCCCAAGCAAGCACTACTCTTTTTATCGTAAAGTAGTTTGATCACCTGATAGGGAAGAACCGCCGATTGAATGCTGCTTCGGTCAGTTCTTGTACTTCGTTTGCCAGTGAGTGGACAGGTGGCAAAAGTACAGTAAAGGCGGCGGATCTTTTCCAATAAGGAAATAGTCAAGAATCGATCTTGTATCTGTTTCCTTAAAGCAGCAAACAACTCATAGAATGGAGGAACAGATTATCAAACCAGCAGACCTTACCCAGATTCGCCCCAGTAAACGACAACTACAGTGGCAGCAGTTGGAATTTTATGGCTTTATCCACTTTGGTCTCAATACGATGACCAATCGTGAATGGGGGCTCGGCAATGAGTCGCCAACGGTATTTGACCCGCAAAATTTAGACTGTCATCAATGGGTTTCCACAATGAAGCAAAGCGGTATGCAGGGAATCATTTTGACCTGCAAACACCATGATGGCTTTTGCTTATGGCCAAGCCAGCACACTGCTTTCACAGTCGCTTCAACGCCCTGGCGCAATGGTCAAGGTGATTTAGTGAAAGAACTTTCTGATGCTTGCCGTCAAGCAGACCTGAAATTCGGCATTTATTTATCGCCTTGGGATCAGCATGAAGCTTGTTATGGAATGGGGCAAGCCTATGATGATTTTTATACAGCGCAGTTGACAGAACTTTTAACCAATTATGGTGATATATTCGAAATATGGTTAGATGGCGCCAATGGTGAAGGGCCCAATGGAAAACGCCAAAACTATGATTGGGAACGGTATTATCAAGTGATTCGAGAGCTGCAACCCAATGCGGTGATTGCGATTTGCGGACCGGATGTCCGTTGGGTAGGAAACGAAGCGGGGCAAACCAGGCTTCAAGAATGGAGTGTGGTGCCAGCAGCATTAAAGGATGCTGAAAAAACAGCGAGTCATTCGCAAAAAGCCGATAGCGCAGCGTTTCGGCAATCAATCTCCAGTATGGAAATGGATTTAGGAAGCCGACAAGCGCTGAAAAAGTACGGCATTAAAGAAGCTGCTGAATTGGCTTGGTACCCTGCTGAGGTCAACTTATCAATTCGCCCCGGCTGGTTTTATCATCCATCAGAAGACCAACAAGTAAAAAGCGGCGCTGAGCTCTGGTCCTTTTACAAGCAGAGCGTTGGGGGCAATAGTTCTTTTCTACTTAATGTGCCGCCGATGCCGGATGGTATGATCCATCCAATGGATCAAAAGGCATTGCAGCAATTAGGTCACTCGATTAAACAATTGAAAGAGGTGACGACTGAAAGGAACGGCACGTTTGCGAGCTCTTCAACCAGTGTGTCCAGCAGAATGGATAAGCTCCAACTATCTCAAGCGTTTGGCCAGTATTGGAAACCGGACTTGGAAGACAAACGGCCATGGCTGACCCTACATTTTGCAGAACCGGTCGTCATCAATACACTTGTACTGAAAGAAGCGATTCAATATGGGCAACGGGTAGAAAAAGCAAAAATTTTTCTGCAAACGGCAGAAGGACAACAGTTGCTGACCGAAATAGTGACGATCGGCTATCAAAAAATCATCAGCTTTGAAGCAGTCGGCGTGTCTGCTGTCAAAATCGTTTTTACTCAAGTTCGGCAAACACCGATCATTCAAACCATGGCCGCTCGTTATGTGCCTCAGGAAGAATAAAAAAGCAACCCAAAAACAGACAGTCGGCTGACTGTCTGTTTTTGGGGGATACAAATAAGGAATAAAAGTGGATATTAGTTAAATGCGACTGCCTAGGGGGCAAATCCGAGAACAGTGCATGGTAACTACAAATTAAGGAAGTGTGATGACATTTTCTGAATCTTTATCGAAGAAGTGTGCTTTGTTGATGTTGAAAGCCAAATCAACTGTTTCACCTGGACGATGGAAGTCGCGGGCATCAACTTTCGAGATAAATTCAGTCGCACCTACACGTGTATAAAGCATTGTTTCTGCACCTAATAGTTCAGATACGACCACTTCAGCACGTACAGTTGCTTCAGGAGAAGCTTCCAATGCGATTTGTTCACTGTGGATATCTTCTGGACGAATACCAAAGACTAATTGTTTGCCTTCGTAGCCTTTTTCCACAAGAACCTTGTTCTTGCCTTCAGGAATACGTAAGTTCAAGCTTTGTCCATCAGAGATCATGCCGTTTTTCAACGTAACATTGAAGAAGTTCATTGCTGGTGAACCGATAAAGCCGGCAACGAAAATATTTTTCGGCGTGTTGTAGACTTCTTTTGGTGAACCAATTTGTTGAATGAAGCCATCTTTCATGATAACGATCCGGTCAGCCATGGTCATCGCTTCTGTTTGGTCATGGGTTACATAGATCGTCGTTGTTTCTAAACGTTGGTGTAATTTTGCGATTTCCGCACGCATGGCAACCCGCAATTTCGCATCTAAGTTTGACAACGGCTCATCCATCAAGAAGACTTTGGCATCACGAACGATGGCACGGCCTAAGGCAACCCGTTGACGCTGACCACCTGAAAGGGCAGCTGGTTTACGATCTAAGTATTCTGTTAATCCTAAGATCTCAGCGGCATTTTCTACCCGTTTTTTGATTTCTTCTTTGTCGTATTTACGCAATTTCAAACCAAATGCCATGTTGTTGAAAACAGTCATATGGGGATACAATGCGTAGTTCTGGAAAACCATTGCGATGTCGCGGTCTTTTGGTGCCACATCGTTCATTACTTTTCCACCGATGCTCAATTCGCCTTCAGAAATATCTTCTAAACCAGCGATCATTCGAAGGGTTGTGGATTTTCCGCAACCAGAAGGTCCGACGAAAACGATGAATTCGCGATCAGCGATATCTAAATTAAAATCAGTTACCGAATATGCATCATTATTGTCATATTTTTTGTGGATATTTTTTAAGGCCATTTCTACCATTGGGATTACCTCTTTCCATTTAGTTTACATGAATAGCATAAATGAAAACGCTTCGAATGCGCAACGGAAACCTGCACAAGAAAAAAACGTTTTCTTGTGCAGGTTGTTTAATTGCTCTGATGGGTGAATTGGTCGATCAGTAAATAGCAAAGCAAAAGATCATCCATATTTTTTAAATTCAAGCGCGTCAGTGTTTGAAACTTATCGATCTTATATAGGAGAGAATTCCGATGCATAAACAGTTCTTTGGCAGTAGAACTCGCATTGCCTTGATTGCGCCACAGGGATTGAATGATCGTTTCGGTCTCTTCTTCAAACCAATCTAGATACAAGGTACGGAACAAGGAAATATACTCGGAAAAGCCATTGCGAAAAAGAGAGAAGACCACTTTGGGCAGATCCATACTTTTACTGGTAGTTTTCGTTTTTAACTCATTTTTGAACAGGGTAGATTCACTCGTCCATAAGGTAGTGAAGTCGTGGCGTGGGTGATGGAAGGGACCGACGAATAGCTGAGAATAGCAGTCGAAATCCATATCCAAAGCCACGAATAAGCCGTCAAGATCTTCGATGGGCAAATTGGCACTATCTTGTTTTTCTACGATCACCGCATGGTTTTCGGTGAGGAAAAAAAGATCCACTACGCTAGGGAGCATTTGCTGGATCTCTGTGAGCCATTCGGATTGTAAGGAGTCGATGGTTCGGGTGAAATGAACTTGCAGCAGGCGAATCCACTCTGGCTCTTGAACGGGCTGATGTTCAAATAAAATCGAATACCATGGATGGTTTCGGTTATCGATTTCTGGTTGCAAAGAGCCGTTTCCCAGTTGGATCAGCAGTTTTTCACTGTCACTTAATTGGTCAGTTGGCAGCCAAATATATTTTTTGCCGAAAGCGATGGATTCGATGTCCTTCGTTGTGGATACTTTGTCATGCAGCGTTGCCTGGGGGAAACGCGCTTTGATGTCATTAAAAGAAAAAATGAGAAAGACCTCCTTTGAGATGCTCTACGTATTCTTCATTTAGTATAGCATGTTCTAAAAAAACCGTTCAAAATTTTCTCAGGAAAAAAACACAGCCCTTCACCGAAATCTCTGCCTTCGCATGGCAGGAGGGCGGCTTTTTTCCCGAAGCGATTGCTTCTATAATCCTAATCGTTGCTTTTTCTTCAACACAAATTCTTCTTCAGTCAGAATTCCTTCGTCAACCAATACTTTTAGTTCACGTAGTTCAGCAATGACCTGTGCCGTCGGGTTTACAGTTGGTTGCGGGGGCAGTATCGCATGCTCACGGGGGAAGTTAGTGAGATAGCGCTGTATGATCCGAGCAATCAGCAGGTCTTTTTCGGCAAAGCAAAGGGAGTGGTTTGGTTCCGTCCTTCTGCGAGAATGGGTTTCTCTGATTGCCCCGCCGCCAATATACAGTTCCAAGAAGCCATTGCCTTTCCAAAGACCAGATTCGGCAACTTCTTTCAAATTGACACTGGTAATTTGGGGAATCTGCAGAACCTGTTTCGCTTTCTTCTTGTAATCGATGATTGTGAGGGTATCTTCTGAAATGACCCAAGCCTCACGATAATGATAGGAAAGTAATTTGATTTTTCCAGCCTCTTCATCCACGTAACTTTTGGCTGATTGCCCGCCAAGTGCTGCAAGGCGAGTGGTTAAAAATTCATAGGCTTTTTGGGCATCGATTCGATTGGTGAAATAGAGCAATTGAGAATTACCTGGTATCTGCAGTCGGAGGTAGTCCACTAAGAGACCTTTGCCTATATGTAATTCCACATCGGCAATTTTTGCCATGGGGATTTTTTCATCTGGGATTTTTGGATGGGTGTTGTTTATCCAGACGCCTTTTTTCGTAATAAGCCAACGACAGCTGGCATCATGTCTGCGATTTTCTCGATATTTTTTTGAATACAAAATAATGGGTTCCTCGTAGGTTTCATTAGGTGTTCTCGTCAAAATACTTACCTCCTTAAACGTAATAAGCAACATTTTATTCAATTATACAACAAATAGTGTTTTGATTCGTTTTATTCTGATGAAAATAAGGAGAATTTATCATTTACCTTCTTTTCGTTAGGTTTTTTTAGAAAAAAAGCCATAGCAGCAATTGACACGGAAGCGGTTTCTTGGTATCTTAGATGTACGGACAACTTTTGAAAGATGGGATTAAAATGGCGAATAAGTACGAACAACTTGCGGATATCTTAAGAGAAAAGATCCGCTTAGGCACCTATCAAGAAGGCGATGCGATCCCTTCAGAAGCAACCTTACAGGAAGAATTTCATTATAGCCGCCACACGGTGCGCCAAGCGATCGCTGTTTTGGTCAATGAAGGCTATTTAAGAAAAGAACGGGGCTCAGGCACCTACGTTTCAAAACCTGAGACTGTCAATCATAAAAACCGCAAAACAATCGGGATCATCATGACCTATTTGTCTGATTATATTTTCCCTTCGATCATGCGCGGCGTAGAGCAGACATTGCGGGAGCAAGGCTACTCACTGCTTTTAGGCTCAACCAACAATGATCATGAGCAAGAAAGAGCGTGCTTGCAGCAAATGATGGATCAAGGGGTAGACGGGTTGATCGTTGAACCAACGAAGAGCAGCCAGTACAACCCGAATCTTGCCTATTATGTCGCCCTTCAAGAAGCTGGGATTCCTCTCGTCATGATCAATGCCTATTACGAAGAACTAGACTTGCCGCATATTTGTGTCAACGATACACGTTCTGGGTTTTTAGCAACCAATTATCTATTAGAGCAACAGCATCAGCAGTTGATGATGATCACGAAAATCGATGACTTACAAGGGAAATATCGGATGAAAGGGTTTGTCAAAGCGTTGACCCAAGCCAAGCGGACGTTTGCAGCAGAAGACGTCTTGACGTATACGACGGAGTCAAAAGAAGCCGTTATTGAACAAGCGATCCAGCGCTTGACGGCTGCCGATAATCAAGTCACAGGCATCGTTTGTTACAACGATGAGATCGCGCATCGCTTGATTCAAGCATTGACGGCTTCGGGGAAGAACGTTCCTACTGATTTTTCGATCGTGGGTAACGATGACTCGCCCCTTAGCACCTTGTCCACACCGGCGATCACCACACTGACTCACCCGAAAGAAGCGATGGGGGAATTGGCAGCACAATGGATCACTACAGGTAAGGCAACAGAAGCGCAACGCTTTTATTTTGAACCGGAGCTGATCGTTCGCGGTTCAGTCAATAACCAAAAAGGAGAGTAAGAAGATGACGCAACAAGTAAGGCAAGCAATTATTGACGGGCGCACGTCTCTTGGGATCGAGCTAGGCTCGACACGGATCAAAGCTGTCTTGATCGATGAGCAGTTTCAGACGATCGCTTCCGGCAGCTTTGAATGGGAAAATCAATTGGAACAAGGGATTTGGACCTACTCGCTAGAGGCGATTTGGCAAGGACTGCAAGCCAGCTATCAAGAGTTAGCGCACAACATCCAGCAGCAATTCGAGGTACCTTTGACGACGATCGGCAGTATCGGTTTTTCTGCAATGATGCACGGCTATATGGCTTTTGATCAACAAGGCACGCTGTTGGTACCTTTTCGGACGTGGCGCAATGCGATCACGGAAGAAGCAGAAAAAGCCTTGACGGCATTGTTCCAATACAACATCCCACAGCGGTGGAGTATCGCGCACTTGTATCAAGCGATTTTGAATCAAGAAGCCCACGTCCCAGAGGTCGCTTTTTTCACTACCTTAGCCGGCTATGTCCATTGGCAGCTGACAGGGGAAAAAGTTATCGGAATCGGCGATGCATCTGGGATGTTCCCAATCGACAGTACGACAAAAAACTATGATGCGAATATGCTGCAGCAATTTGATGCACAAATCAGCAGTCAGGGGTATCCTTGGCAGATCAAAGACCTTTTGCCACAAGTGTTGACAGCAGGCGAACCAGCCGGCACATTGACGGCAGAAGGCGCAAAAAAACTCGACCCAACTGGTACTTTGCAAGCTGGCATCCCGTTATGTCCGCCAGAAGGCGATGCGGGCACTGGCATGGTTGCCACGAATAGTGTGGCACAGCGAAGCGGGAATGTTTCAGCCGGGACGTCGGCTTTTGCCATGATCGTCTTAGAAGAACCCTTAACTAAAGTGTATCCAGAGATCGATTTGGTCACGACGCCTTCTGGAGATTTGGTGGGGATGGTCCATACGAATAACTGTACCTCGGAGATCAATGCCTGGGTCAAAATTTTCCGCGAATTTGCCGACGCAGCTGGAATGAAACTTTCCACGGAAGAATTGTTTGCGACCTTATTCAACGAAGCATTGAAAGGGGATTCAGAATGTGGCGGGATGCTTTCTTATGGCTATTATTCTGGTGAAAATATCACTAAGATCCCTGAAGGACGGCCGCTTTTCGTCCGATCGCCAGAGAGTTCTTTTACTTTAGCAAATTTCATGCGCTTACATCTGTTTAGTGCCTTTGGTGCGATGAAGATCGGGATGAAGATTCTGGAAGCCGAAGACGTCGCCATTGATCGAATCGTTGGTCACGGGGGGATCTTCAAAACGCCAGAAGTTGCCCAACGTGTCTTGGCAGCTGTCATGGAAGCCCCAGTCACGGTCATGGAAACGGCTGGTGAAGGCGGCGCCTGGGGGATCGCCCTTTTAGCAGCATACCTTCGCCGTCACACGCCAGAACAATCCTTGGCAGCATTCTTAGCAGATCAAGTATTTAAAAATGACCACGGCGTGACGTTAGCCCCGACAGAAGCCGACATTCAGGGGTTCACCGTCTTTACTCAACGTTACCAAGCAGGGTTGCCGATCGAGCAAGCGGCAATCGATGCGTTGATTTAAAAAGAAAGAAGGGAATTTTGTGTTAGAAGGATTAAAAGAAGAAGTCTTTCAGGCCAATTTGGCATTGCCGAAGCAAGGATTGATCAAATACACCTGGGGCAATGTGTCAGCAGTGGATCGCCAACAGCAGTTGTTTGTCATCAAACCTAGCGGTGTTGACTATGAAACCATGCAAGCCAGTGATATGGTGGTTTGTGATTTTGAGGGCAACGTAGTGGAAGGAGCGAAAAATCCTTCCTCCGATACGCCAACGCATGCCGTTTTATACAAAGCATTTCCAGAAATTGGTGGGATCGTCCATACCCATTCTACTTGGGCGACGAGCTGGGCTCAGGCAGGACTCGATCTGCCAGCGATGGGCACGACCCATGCCGATACGTTTTATGGAGCAGTCCCCTGTGCCCGCTTTTTGACGCAAGCCGAGATCGATGAAGGCTATGAAGCACAAACAGGACAGGTGATCGTCGAAACCTTTAAGGAACGCGGCATCACGCCAGAAGAAATTCCTGGTGTCTTGCTTCACGGTCATGGACCGTTTACCTGGGGCAAAACGGCGGATGCGGCGGTGATGAACGCAGTGGTCTTAGAAGAAGTCGCCAAGATGAATTTTATCACGCGCCAGCTGAACAGTTACGCACCCGAATTGCCGCAGCGGGTCTTAGACAAACATTATTTACGCAAACATGGAGAAAATGCCTATTACGGGCAAAAATAACGAAAAAGGAGCAAGCAGAATGTTAGAAATCGGGAAAAAAGAATTTTGGTTCGTCGTAGGATCACAGCACTTATATGGAGAAGAAGCATTACAAGAAGTACGGGACCATGCAGAAGAAATGGTCAAAAGCTTAAATGACAGCTCAAAGCTGCCTTATCCAGTCGTTTTACAAGAACTCGCTGTTACTGCCGATACGATTACGAAAATCATGAAAGAAGTCAACTATCGGGATGAAGTCGCTGGGGTGATCACCTGGATGCACACCTTCTCACCAGCAAAAATGTGGATTCGCGGCACGAAATTATTACAAAAACCATTGCTGCACCTTGCCACTCAATACAATGAACAAATTCCATGGGAAACCATCGATATGGACTTTATGAACTTGAACCAAGCGGCTCATGGTGACCGAGAATATGGATTTATCAATGCCCGTTTGAAAAAACAAAACAAAATCGTTGTCGGTTATTGGAAAAATGAAGCCATCCAAAAAGAAATCGCTGCTTGGATGGACGTGGCAGTTGGTTACAATGAAAGCTTCCAAATCAAAGTCGCTCGTTTTGGCGACAACATGCGTAACGTTGGGGTGACGGAAGGCGACAAAGTCGAAGCACAGATCCAATTTGGTTGGACCGTTGATTATTTTGGGATCGGCGATTTGGTACAAGTTGTCGATGCGGTGACTGACGAAGAAATCGATGCACTCTTTGAAGAATACAGCCAGCTGTATGATTTCGATTATGGCGATTACGACAAAGAAGAGTGGGGACGTCATGTCAAAGCCCAAGCCAAACAAGAAATCGGTCTGCGCCGCTTCCTTGAAGCAGGCGGCTATACGGCATTTACCACGAACTTTGAAGACCTGTATGGTATGCAGCAGTTGCCTGGTTTAGCTGTACAACGCTTGATGGCAGAAGGCTACGGGTTTGCCGGTGAAGGGGACTGGAAAACCGCCGCTATTGATCGCTTGATGAAAATCATGGCTCACAATAAAGCGACTGGTTTTATGGAAGACTATACCTATGAGCTGACACCAGGAAAAGAAGCCATCTTGCAATCCCATATGATGGAAGTCGATCCAGTATTAGCAGCCAATAAACCAAAAATCGTGGTTTCACCACTGTCAATGGGGGATCGTGAAGACCCGGCTCGCCTCGTCTTTGACGGCCAAGGCGGCGAAGGTGTCGTGGTTTCGATGGCCGACTTTGGCACCCACTACAAATTATTGATCAATGAAGTCGATGCCTTTGAGCCAACTGAAGAAGCACCAAAACTACCGGTTGCACGAGTAATGTGGACACCAAAACCAAACTTCCACGATGGCGTCAAACAATGGATCGAAACAGGCGGTGGCCATCACACCGTTGTCTCACTTGTCTTAAATTCTGATCAGATCGAAACATGGGCGAAGCTTGTAGGATTAGAATACGTAACGATCAAATAAGTACCCGATCACAAAAGAAATCGTTGGCGATAGTCGGCGGTTTCTTTGCGTTTTTCTTAAGCTTTCTTGCCTTCTGGCTGCAAAGTGCGGATAAGCAGACCCCTGAAAGCACCAGCAATCAGCAAAATTGACTTTTAAATATAGGGGGCATAGACTTTTATGTAAGAGTGGAACAATGGACTAAAAGGAGGAGAACAATGAAGACAACCTACGATACACCAGAGTATTATCAGAAAATGAACGCTTGGTGGCGAGCAGCCAACTACCTTTCCGTTGGTCAGATCTATTTGAAAGACAATCCCTTATTGCGCCGCCCCATCGAAGAAAAAGATTTGAAAGTGAATCCAATTGGTCACTGGGGAACGATCGCCGGACAAAATTTTATTTACACCCATCTTAATCGCGTCATCAATAAGTACGACTTAAACATGTTTTATATCGAAGGACCGGGCCATGGCGGACAAGTCATGGTTGCGAATGCTTATTTAGACGGCAGCTACAGCGAGATCTATCCAAAAGCCACCCAAGACGAAGCAGGGATGAAACATTTATTCAAAACTTTCTCTTTCCCAGGTGGGATCGCTTCTCATGCGGCACCTGAAACGCCAGGTTCGATCCATGAAGGCGGCGAGTTAGGCTATTCCATCGCCCACGCTACCGGAGCTATTTTAGACAATCCCGATGTCATTGCAGCAGTAGTGGTCGGTGATGGCGAAGCCGAAACCGGACCATTAGCGGGCAGCTGGTTTTCAAACACCTTTATCAATCCAGTCAATGATGGCGCAATTTTGCCTATCTTGCATTTGAATGGCGCCAAAATTGCCAACCCAACGATTTTGGCTCGTAAAAGCGACCAAGATCTCACGAAATATTTTGAAGGCATGGGTTGGACCCCTTATTTCGTAGAAGGGGACGATCCAGAAGCCGTTCATCCGCAATTGGCACAGAAGATGGATCAAGCCATCGAACAGATCCACGCGATCCAAGCAGAAGCCCGCAAAGGTTCTGCTGAAGAAGCCGCTATGCTTCATTGGCCTGTTTTGATCGTTCGCACACCAAAAGGGTGGACTGGACCGAAAGTCTGGGATGGCGAGCCGATTGAAGGGGGCTTCCGTGCCCACCAAGTGCCGATCCCGGTCAATGCGAAACATATGGAACACGTGGATGCTTTGACGGATTGGCTGCAGTCTTATCGTCCAGAAGAGCTTTTTGACGAAAACGGCCGCATCAAAGCTGAGATTCAAGAATTGGCGCCAAAAGGGGAGCAGCGGATGGCTGTCAACCCAATCACTAACGGGGGGATCGATCCGCAACCGCTAAGCTTACCAGATTGGCAAGCACATGCCATTGCGATTGAGACACCAGGGGAAACGACGGCCCAAGATATGATGGTCTTTGGGAAATTTGCCCGTGACATCATCAAAGAAAATCCCGACAACTTCCGCATCTTTGGCCCAGATGAAGCCAAATCCAATCGGTTGAACCATGTGTTTGAAGTCACGGACCGCCAATGGTTGGAGCCAAAACATCCTGATTATGATGAATGGCTGTCTTCAGTGGGCCGTGTGATTGATTCACAATTATCAGAACATCAAGCAGAAGGCTTCTTGGAAGGCTATGTGCTGACGGGTCGTCATGGCTTCTTTGCCAGCTACGAGTCATTCTTAAGAGTCGTTGATTCTATGATCACGCAACACTTCAAATGGTTACGAAAAGCCCATGATCTGGACTGGCGCAACCCGTACCCCTCATTGAATTTGATTGCTTCATCAACGGTCTTCCAACAAGACCATAATGGGTACACCCACCAAGATCCAGGGATCATGACCCATATTGCAGAGAAAAAAGCCGACTTTGTGCGGGTCTACTTGCCAGCCGATGCCAATAGCTTGATGGCTGTCATGGCAGAAACGCTCGCTTCTGAAGAAAAGATCAATCTAGTGGTCTCTTCAAAACACCCACGTCCGCAGTTTTATTCGGCGGATGAAGCGAAAGTGCTTGTCAAAGATGGCTTGAAAGTCATCGACTGGGCATCGACAGATGAAGGACAAGAACCCGATATTGTGATCGCAGCTGCTGGGACGGAACCGAATTTGGAAGCTTTAGCTGCTGTTTCGTTGCTGATTGAAGCCTTCCCAGAGTTGAAGGTCCGCTTCATCAATGTGGTCGATCTATTGAAATTGCGTCGTCCAGAAGTCGATCCTCGTGGATTGAGCGATGAAGCATTCGAAGCCTACTTTACGAAAGACAAACCGATCGTGTTTGCTTTCCACGGGTATGAAGGACTGATTCGCGACATCTTCTTTGGCCGTCGCAACCAACAGCTTCATATTCATGGGTACCGAGAAAATGGCGACATCACGACACCGTTTGATATGCGGATCCTTTCTGAATTGGATCGCTTCCACTTAGCCAAAGACGCCGCCGAATGGGTCTATGGAGAAAAAGCAGCGGACTTTGCCAAAAAAATGGCAGACACCGTTGCGTATCACCATGACTTTATTCGAGAAAACGGCTATGATATCGCCGAAGTCGAAGAGTGGGAATGGAAACCATTGCGTTGATTTATTCTCCACAACATCAGCGAAAGATAATTTAAGAACAAAAAAGCACAAAAGAAACAAAACGATCCGCAACAGGGTCGGGACGCCTACCTAAGGAAGCCCGATCGACTGTCTGCGGATCGTTTTTTTTAAAAGACGTCGAAACCGTAATTTTTGATATGCTGTTTCAACAAGGCGAGATAGTCCAAAGCCATCTCGCTCAGTTCCATTTTCTTGTGTTTGAGGTAACCTAGTGTCATCGCATCATCGACTTCCAAAGGAATCGCAACGATTTTTTCATCATTCAGCTCACTGCTGATGATCCCAGAGCTGATGGTATAGCCGTTGAGACCCACCATCAAATTGAAAATCGTGGCACGATCGCTGATGCGAATGTGTTTTTTGCGCTGTAAAGTGCTTAAGATCTCTTCAGAAAAGTAGAAGGAATTGGTTTCCCCTTGTTCGTACGACAAATAGGTATATGGTTCCAAATCAGCTAATGTGATGCTTTTCTTCTGAGTCAGGGGATTTTCTCGGCCGATGAAGACGTGGGGTTTGGCTTCAAATAAAGGGATGAATTGCAGGTCTTTTTCGTGGATCAAACGGGTCAAGACTGTCGTGTTGAAATCATTCAGATAAATGACCCCCAATTCGCTCTTAAACGTCTGGATATCATCCAGTACATTTTGAGTCTGGGTCTCTCGCAAGGTGAATTGAAATTCATCTTCCCCTAACTGTTTGACCAGCTCCACGAAGGCGTGGACGACGAAGGCATAGTGTTGTGCGGAAACACTGAAAACATGCTTGCGATGGCTGTCTTTGCGAAAGCGTTCGTCCAAGAGATTGACTTGGTCTAAAACATTTCGAGCATAGTTGAGAAAGGAACGGCCATCATCGGTCAAGGTCACCCCTAATTTACTGCGGTAAAACAGCTGCAGATCATACTCTTTTTCCAACTCTTTCATGGCTTGAGAGAGGGAGGGCTGACTGATGAAAAGCTGTTTAGCGGCTTCATTGAAAGAGCCAGTTTCTACGATTTTTTCCAAATATTCAAGCTGCTGGATACGCATGGGATGCAACCTCCTTTTTATGTTATAGGTATTGCCTATGGAATATATAAGTTTATAAGTATTATCTATAGTATAAGATGTTTGCTAGAATAAATCTAACAATTTTGAAAACTTTGTATAGGAGGAATGGATATGGCAACAGACAAATTTCAACTTGTGGGGTCATTGTTACGACCACAAGATTTATTGGACTACAAAAATCAAATCGAGCATCGGGAGGATATCCGCTACCCGTTTTATGATGCGTTTCCTGGCTACCAAGAAACGGAAGCAAAAGCGATCGCTGACATCATTGCAGCGCAAAAAGAACACGGCATCACAGTCATCACAGACGGCGAACACGGCCGTTCGATGTGGCACCTGGATTTTCTCTGGGGATTAAAAGGCGTTGAGCGCTATATCTCCGATCATGGGTATGCCTTTGAAGATTTGGACGGTGGACATTTTGAAACGCGTAAAGACATCGGCATCCGAATCACAGAACCATTATCTGGCAAAAACCATCATTACTTGACGTTGTTTAAAGAAACCAAACGCCAAGCTGGCGACCTGCCAGTCAAAATCACCGTCTGGGGGGCTGCCCACGCCTTTACCGAGCTGACTGTCTTTAACGACCTCGTTGGTGAAGGTCAGGTGTATCCAACGAAAGAGGCCTTGCGGAAAGGGCTGCTTAACGCCTACAAGGAATTCTTACAGGAATACCGAGAAGCCGGTGGTGAGATCGTTCAGTTCGATGATTGTTTATGGGAACTATTTGCCGAAGACAATGACAAGAGCTTCTTCACCCAAGGCAATGACGGCTTAGAAGCGTTAGCTGATGAATTCGTGGCGATCAACAACGAAGTCGCTGATTACGCCCACGAATTAGGATTAAAAGTCTGGACCCACAATTGTCGCGGCAATTACCAAAGCCGCGCGGCAGCCAGTGGTACCTACAAAGCGATCGCCGAAAAATTCTTGCGTGATCAGCATTATGACCGCTTTTTCCTAGAGTGGGACGATGACCGTGCCGGTGATATCTCGGCTTTAGAAGCGCTGAAAGATCGTCCAGAAGTGGAGGTTGTCTTAGGCTTATTATCCAGCAAAACCGCCACATTAGACGATGAAGAGCGAGTGATCGCTTTATTAGATAAAGCTAGTCAAATCATTCCTAAGGAGCGGCTTTATCTTTCTCATCAATGCGGCTTTGCCTCTTGTGACTGCGGCAATGAGCTTTCGACTGAACAGCAATGGGCAAAAATCAAGCAAGGACAAGCCTTAGCTGAAGCGTACTTCGGTTAAGCTGCTGCGTCTTCTTTTCCCTAAATCTTCCCCTCGAAATCGGTGCATGCGACAAAGTTTCGAAAATTTCAGAAAAAATGTTTGACATTTTCTTTAAGAGCGAGTAAAGTAAGACACAACTTAATGAAACAGACATCGAAAAGAAGAGTAGCAAGGCTTGCTGTTTGAAGAGAGTCTCTGGTTGGTGCAAAGAGATAACGCATGGTTGTGAAACACATCTTGGAGTCGTTTTTCCGAAAGAAAAGTAGGAGAGACCGGGTTTGCCCGTTACAGCAGCAGTCATTGATTGATGACTTTCTGAGTTCAGTTGCTGTGAAGCACTGATAAACAAAGGTGGAACCGCGTTGATAACGTCCTTTAGCTGTAATGGCTAGGGGACGTTTTTTTTCTCTTTTTTTGCGGCTCACCGAAAACCGAAAGTGGAAGGGTCACAAGGACTGCACGAGGCCTTTTCCTGTGAAGGAAAGGCAAATTGAGGTGGAACCACGTATCTAGCGTCCTCTGGCAAATGCCAGTGTGCGCTTTTTTTGTTTTTCTTTTTTAGAAAAATGAAACTTGCCAGTTGCCCCTCACCAGCCAACGCACAGCGCCACATAAGCGTCGGAGAAGCCGTCGCTAAGCTGTATCGCTGCTAATCGAAATTGAAACCTATCAAGGAGGAAGTCACCATGTTTGAGTATTTAGTCAATGTTATGCCCCAACTGATTTCAGGAACTGGAATCACCGTTAAATTGTTCGCACTGACCTTAATCGGGTCCATTCCCTTAGGCATTTTGTTGGCCTTTGTTTTAGCCAGTCGCCTGCGTATTTTGAAATTGATCGTGCAAGTCTACGTTTGGTTGATGCGAGGAACGCCTTTATTGCTACAGTTGATCTTCGTATTCTACGGTCTGCCGATCTTAGGGATCGTCTTTGACCGCTTTGAAGCAGCCTTGATCGCCTTTATTATCAATTACGCTGCTTATTTTGCTGAGATTTTCCGTGGGGGGATCCAATCGATTCCAGCCGGACAGTACGAAGCCGCGAAAGTCTTGCGTTTGTCCCCGATCCAAACGATCCAAAAAATCATCATCCCACAAGTCGTCAAGATCACCCTGCCATCTGTCGGCAATGAAGTCATCAATCTTGTCAAAGACACATCCCTCGTTTACATCTTAGGCTTGTCAGACGTGATGCGAATCGGGAAAATCGCCATGGAGCGAGACAGTACCTTACTTCCGTTAGTTGGGGTCGGCTTGATCTACTTGGTGATGACGGGCGTCTTCACGTTATTGTTAAAACAAATCGAGACCAAACTGGACTATTACCGTTAGGAGGAACCACGTATGTTAGAACTAAAACAAGTATCAAAATCATTTGGCGCTAAAAAAGTCATCGATCAGCTAGACTTGACGATCGAAGACGGCAGTATCTTAGCGGTGGTCGGTCCTTCCGGTGGCGGGAAAACCACTTTGCTTCGGACACTGGCTGGGTTAGAAACGATCGATTCTGGAAGCTTTTTACTGGATGGCAAAGCTTTTGATCCCACCGACACAAAGGAACAAGAACAAGTCGTCGGTGTCGTCTTCCAAGACTTCCAATTGTTTCCCCACTTGTCAGTTTTTGAAAACATCACTTTGGCACCAAAAATGGTGCTAAAACAAGACAAGGCCGCGTATACAGCAAAAGCCGAACAGTTGGCAGAAAAACTAGGGTTAAGTGACCTACTAGCCCAATATCCCTTCCAATTGTCCGGGGGACAGCGGCAACGAGTGGCTATCGCACGAGCGATGGCGATGAATCCCAAAGTGTTGGCCTATGACGAGCCTACCAGTGCCTTAGATCCAGGCTTGAGACAGCAAGTCGAACAGCTGATCTTGGATCTGAAAAAAGAAGGAGTGACCCAGATCGTGGTGACCCATGATTTGGTTTTTGCCGAAAATATCGGCGATCAATTATTAAAAGTAGCAGGAGAATAAGGGGGAGAACAAAATGAAAAAATTACTATTGACGGGAATCGCAGCAGCAAGTGTATTTTTATTAGGGGCGTGTGGCAGCAGCAATGACACCACAACCAGTGCCGCTGACAAAGAAGAAGTGATCGTCGGCCTAGACGATACCTTCGTACCGATGGGCTTTAAAGACGACCAAGGCAACATCGTTGGGTTTGATGTGGATTTAGCCACAGCGATCTTGGATCTAACAGGAACCAAAGTCAAATTTCAACCAATCGATTGGTCCATGAAAGAAACCGAACTAAGCAATGGCACCATCGATATGATCTGGAACGGGTATACCAAAACCGCAGCTCGTGAAGAAAAAGTATTGTTTACAGATACTTATATGGAAAACAAACAAGTCTTGGTCACAGCAAAAGCCAGCGGCATTACTAGCTTTGATGATATGGAGGGCAAAGTCTTAGGTGCCCAAGAAGGTTCTTCTGGTTATGAGACCTTCAATAACCAACCGGAAGTTTTGAAGGATCTCGTAGACGGCAATGACGCAACCTTGTATGCCAGCTTTAATGAAGCCTTTATCGATCTAGAAAACGGTCGGATCGACGGTCTTTTGATCGACCGCGTCTACGCAGAATATTATTTGACTCAAACAGGCAAAACCGATGACTTCAACGAAATCGAAAGCCCCTTTGAAGCAGAAGATTTTGCTGTAGGTGTGCGGAAAGACGATCAAGCCATGGCAGATAAAATCAATGATGGTTTGAAAGAATTGCAAGACAATGGTACCTTTGCTGAAATCTCTGAAAAGTGGTTTGGCGAAGACGTCACACCAAACTAAAACAAGTCAACAAGAGGCACTGGCTGCTTAGCGGCTGGTGTTTTTTTCATCATTTAAGAAATTTTCGCTTAAATTCCAGCACCTAACCAAAATTTCTCACAGGAAAACTTTTGTTCGCCTTCTTTTTTCGTTATAATAGGGAAAGATGAAAAGAGGGATAGAAATGGCGCAAAAAAAACGCGCAAAGAAACGCAAAACAAAAAAACAACAAAAACAGCAAGAGAAATTAATGCTGGTCGGCGTCGGCCTGCTCTTTGTCTTGTTTTCGATATTTGGCTTTTTCCATTTAGGTTTTTTAGGAACCTTGATTGCCAACGGGTTTCGGATCGTTGGCGGAAACACGTACCAATTTTTGAGTGTTGCCCTAGCCGCTTATGGTGTCTGGTTAGCGATCAAAACGACCGATGCTCGCTTTAAGAGTATTCGGCGAGTGATTGGCTGTGTATTGGTGTATTTTGGTTTACTAATTATCCTCCATGCGCAAATCTTTAGTAATGTGGTGGGAGAACCAGCCAATATCTTCCAAACGACGTGGATGACGCTGTTAGGCGATATTCGGCGCAGCCAAGTGACCCAAAATGTCGGGGGCGGAATGATTGGCGCCATGCTTTATGGGGCGACCTATTTTCTTGTTTCCCAGATCGGCAGCTACATCATCGCTGTTTTACTCATGCTGATCGGGGCGTTCTTGTTCAGCCAAATGAGCAGCCACGAGTTAGTCGAGCACCTGCAAGCAGCTGGTGACAAGCTACAGCGGTTGTTAGAAGGCTCTCCAGAAAAGCAAGCCGAACGAGAAGCCCGCAAAGCGGAACGAGCAGCAGAGAAACAAGCGGCGAAAGAAGCCAAAAAAGAAGCCGAGCGAGCAGCAGTCATGGCGGAAATCAAAGAAAAGAATCAAGTCCGACCAATGACAGAAGACGAAAAATCAGCAAAAGAACAGCAGATGCAAGCCCCAGCTGATTTTGAACCAGAGCAGCTGAGCTTTGTACCCATCGACCACTTCCAGGAATTGCCGCAAGCGGCGGGACCAGAGGCCGCTCAAGCACCACATCCAGCAGGAAACAAACCGGCACCAAGCAAAAAGGTCAATGAAGACGGGGAGATCCTCGATGATGATGGTGAAGTATTGGAATTTGAGATTTCGGAAGAAGCTGAAAATCGTGATTATGAATTGCCTTCAGCGCAATTACTCGATTCGATCCCTTCAACGGATCAAAGCAGCGAGTACAAAAAGATCGAACAAAATATCGGTGTGTTAGAAACTACCTTCCAAAGCTTCGGTGTTGACGCAAAAGTCGTCAAAGCCAGCTTAGGACCAGCAGTAACCAAATTCGAAGTTCAACCAGCAGTAGGGGTCAAAGTCAGCAAAATCGTCGGGTTGACCGATGATATCGCCTTAGCCTTGGCCGCCAAAGACGTCCGGATGGAAGCGCCGATCCCAGGGAAATCATTGATTGGGATCGAAGTTCCAAACAGCGCAGTCAGCATGGTTTCATTCCGAGAAGTGATCGAAGCCCAACCAGATCATCCAGATAAACTATTAGAAGTACCTTTAGGACGCGATATTTCTGGCCGTGTCCAAACGGCAGACTTAACGAAAATGCCCCATCTCTTGATTGCCGGATCGACTGGGAGCGGGAAGTCCGTAGCCATCAACGGCATCATCACCAGTATTTTGATGCGGGCAAAACCCCATGAAGTCAAATTGATGATGATCGACCCGAAAATGGTTGAATTAAATGTTTACAATGGGATTCCCCATCTCTTGACACCCGTTGTGACCAATCCCCGCAAAGCGGCGCAAGCGTTGCAAAAAGTGGTCAAAGAAATGGAAGAACGCTACGAAAAATTTGCGGCAACTGGGGTCCGAAACATTACTGGCTACAATGATTTAGTAATCAATAAGAATTTAGAAGATGGCGAAAATCGTCCGATCTTGCCATTCATTGTGGTGATCGTCGATGAGTTAGCTGACTTGATGATGGTTGCTAGCAACGAAGTCGAAGATGCCATCATTCGTTTGGCGCAAATGGCGCGGGCAGCTGGTATCCATATGATCTTAGCAACGCAACGACCAAGTGTGGATGTCATTACAGGGATCATCAAAGCCAATGTTCCATCACGGATGGCCTTTGCTGTTTCCAGCGGTGTTGATTCGCGGACCATCATTGATGGGAACGGAGCCGAAAAACTGCTGGGACGCGGCGACATGCTGTATCTGCCGATGGGTGAGAACAAACCGATTCGGGTCCAAGGGGCCTTTATTTCCGACCAAGAAGTCGAACGAGTGGTTGAATTCGTGACAGATCAGCAAGAAGCCAATTATGAAGAAAAAATGATGGTCACTGAGGAAGAAACGAGTGCTGGCAGCAGCGGACAACCGCAAGATGAGCTATTCGAAGATGCCAAAGCTCTTGTGGTGGAAATGCAGACCGCCAGCGTTTCTCTCTTGCAGCGACGTTTTCGTATCGGCTATAACCGAGCAGCTCGGTTAGTGGATGAATTAGAAGATCAAGGCGTCGTAGGACCTTCTGAAGGCAGCAAGCCACGGAAAGTCTTGATTGAGCCGCAACCAGAAGACATTCCTACCTTTGATGAATAAGGAGAACACCAGATCAATCCAATGAGAGAAAGGCGAGATAGCAATGAAACGCAAACACATTCTTTACCGTGATGTTGCCGATAAGCTCAAAGAAGACATCATGTCGGGTCGCTACCCGATTGGTTCATTTTTACCGACGGAAACAGAATTGGAAGCTACCTTCAATGTCAGCAAGATCACTGTCCGCAAAGCCATCGAATTGTTAGCGGCAGATGAGTATGTGGAAAAACGCAGCGGACGTGGGACGACGGTTTTAAGCAATCGCCCCTACAACAAGCTGTCAAAAGGCACGACGTTTAGCCAATTGCTTGAAAAGACCGGCAAGGAATACACAAAGAAAAACCTCAGCTATGAATTAGTCGAACTTGCGCCTGAACACCCTGCGTATTCTTTAATGGGCAAAGAAGTCATGCGTTTACGTCGCATGTACTATTTTGACCACCAACCTTTTATTTACTATGAGTACCATTTGCCAAAGCAACTAAAGGGAACCTCCATCGAGGTCTTTGAAGAAAAATCATTGTATCGCCTATTGGATGAACATCGAATGATCATCGATCGCTTTCAAGATGCGTTTGTGGCAACGACGTTGACTGAAGAGCAACAGAAGTTTATGATCACGCCGGAGGTCGCTGCCTTGAAACGAACCCGTTATTCGTATGATCTACAAGGAGAAGTGGTAGAATATACAGAAGGGATCTATAACACTGCCTTGCATCCGTATATGATCGAATTTGAAGCCTAGTCATTGATTAGGCTTTTTTAGCAAAAAGTGGTACCAAAATCAGAAGTGGAGCGTGAAATACATGAGAAAAATCGCCTTTTTAGGAGCCGGTAACATGGCAAAAGCCATCATCAACGGCTTGATTGCAGCAAAGCTGTATGAACCAGCAGAGATCTTGGTTTATAACCATCGCTACGAGCCGACTTTGGCACAATTAGAAAAAGAAACCGGGATCACTGGGACAACTAAGCTGGCGGATGTCACAGAAAAAGCAGAGATCTTCGTCTTAGCAGTCAAACCTTTTGTCTTTCCCCGCTTGCTTGCTGATTTAAAAGCAGGATTGACTGAGGAACACTTGCTAGTTTCCATTGCCGCGGGTGTGACGATTGCGCAAATGGAAGAAATCATCGGTGCGCACAAAATCGTGCGGGTCATGCCAAATACCCCCGCACTTGTCGGCGAAGGGATGTCTTCTATCAGCCCCAACGGTCAAGTAACGGAAGCCGAAGCCAACGAAGTCAAACAACTTTTTGAAAGCCTTGGGAAAGCCGAGCAAGTACCAGAAAGCATGATCGATGCAGTCATTGGTGTCAGTGGTTCTTCGCCAGCCTACACGTATTTATTCATTGAAGCTTTGGCAGATGGAGCAGTGGCAGAAGGTATGCCGCGGCCGATGGCGTATGAATTTGCTGCTCAAGCGGTATTAGGCGCAGCGAAGATGGTACTAGAGACGAAGGAACACCCAGGTGTCTTAAAAGATCGTGTCAGCTCGCCTGGGGGCACAACGATCCAAGCAGTCAAAGCCTTAGAGGAAAATGGCTTTCGTGCGGCTGTCATCAAAGCAGTGCAAGCAGCTGCTGACAAAAGTCGGGAAATGTCTTGATCCCCAGTGAGTGAGGGGAAAATCTTAGCAAAACGAAGGAGCGTTTATGAAAGAACTTTTGATTTTTGATTTTGATGGATTGTTAGTCGATACTGAAAGAGTCTATTTTGATGGGTGGTTGGCGCTATTTAAAAAGTATCAGCTTCCGATTACAGCCGCTGATATTTTTGGTTGGCGTGGTCAAAGTTGGCAACAGACGGCTAGTAAACTAGCCGACCTCGTAGGTGGTCAGCAGCGGGTGCAGGAATTACGAGCAGAACGGGAAGTCTATATTGCCCAGCAAATAACCGATGGCACCTTCAAAACAAAACCCTATGCGAAAGAAACCATCGCATTGGCTCGGGAGAAAGGCTTCCAAACGGCACTAGCCACCTCGACGATGAAAAAAAGAGCCTCTGAATTGTTGGCGCATTTCGATTTGTTGCAGGCCTTTGACTATCAGACCTTTGGCGATGATGTCTCCGCCCATAAACCTGATCCAGCACCTTACTTGCTGACTTTAGAAAAAGCGCAAGTCGCAGCAGAAAAAGCATTAGTCATGGAAGATTCTCTTGTGGGAGCAACAGCTGCGACACGTGCGGAGATCGATGTTGTGCTGATTCCCGATCAAAGCTTTGATCAAGTCTACTCCCCAGAAGAGAAGGCCGGACTTCAGTTATATGGCGAAGCCACCTCATTGAAGTATGTGTATGATTTATTGGCAAAGGATCAACTGAAATAACACCTAAAAAAGCTTCCTTTTTCGTTGCAGAAAAAGGAAGTTTTTTTTGTGAAGAAAAGACCGGTAAAAAAACAGTTCAAAGGATATGAGTGGTTTGTTTTTCGCCATCATGGTAAAGTTAAAGAAAGTTTAACAATAAGCGAAAAAAAACAAAAAGTAAAGGGGTTTCATTTTGACAAAAACGTCCATTTGTCAAAAGGACTTTTCTTGGTCGATCGTAGCCGTTGGCGGCGGGGGAAAAACATGGTAAATTATCCTTCGACGAAGAACTAGTGGGGGAAGAAAAAAATGAATAAACTAAAGGATGTTTTCTATTTATATAAACTGGACTGGAAACGAATTTTCAGCAATCCAATCTCTGCATTTTTGATCATTGCCTTAATGATCTTGCCCTCGCTTTATGCGTGGTTCAATATCAAAGCACTTTGGGATCCATATGGCAACACCAGTGAATTGCCAATCGCCGTGTATAGTGCGGATAAAGGGGCAGAATTTCAAGGCAAGCATATCGATATCGGTGATGAAGTCATCGACACCCTCCATGATAACAAACAGTTAGGCTGGCGTTTCGTGGATTCAAAAGAGGACTTGGTAGAAGGGGTCAAATCAGGAAAATATTACGCCGGTATTTATCTGCCAGCTGATTTTTCAGATGATCTGATCAGCTTTACCAGCGGGACAATTGAAAAACCGACGATCGAGTATTACAGTAACCAAAAAATCAACGCCATCGCACCAAAAATCACCGAAAAAGGAGCCAGCAGTCTTCAAGAAGAAATCTCACAAAACTTTATTGAGACTGCCAGCTCCACGTTAATAAAAGTCTTCAATGAAATCGGCTATGACATTGATTCCAACTTAGTTAGCATCAACAAAGTCAAATCCATGATCTTAGATACCGATGACAATTTGGCTACGATCGACGGTTATACGAAAGAGATCGTCACCTTGCACGATAAGTTTCCAGAAATCAAAGAAAAGATCGCAAAAGCCGAAGAATTTACCGATTATATCCCGCAAGTGGATGCCATGGGGGAAAAACTGATTGGCCTAAACGATAAGCTACCGACATTGAAGAAAGAAGCCAGCATCATTTTGACCTTGCAAGAAAAGATCCCAGAGATCCAAAATGCCGGCAAACAATTGAAGATGATCGATGATGATTTTGATGACATTGCCAGCACCATGACGGACGGTATCGATACCGCCAAACAAGGACTGCAAGTCATCGAACAAGTTCAAGCCGCGTTACCACAGATCGAACAACTAGGCGACCAAGCCGCTAGCTTCGCCACAGCGACCAAAGATGGGGCGCAACAGTTGCAAGATGCCCTGCCAAGTATTTCTAGCAGTGTGAAGGTGACGATTCAGTCGATCAGTCAAGTGGCAACCACCACTGCTGGGCTGACAAGTACGATTCGTCAAGCACTCGCTGACAATGAACTAACGGATGAAGAGCGTCAAGCGATCAGTGCAACGATCACTGACTTTCAAAAGAACATCCAGCAACAACAAGCAGCCTTGGATTCCTTGATTGCCTTTTTAACCAATATTCAGAATTCCGGTAGTAACGCCGATTTAGAAGGTATCATTACGCAACTAAGCAATGCTAAAACATCGCTAGGAGTTTTATCTGACCGCTTATCGCAATTGAATAACCTTGTTCAAAATGGGTCTGTTGATGAAATTACAGCGTATCTCGATCAAGTTACCGCAGCTGCTCAAAACATCGCTGATCTTATGAACAGCATCAATGTTGATTCAATCACTGCAACCATCAACAACATTCTAACTGAACTAATCAAAACCATCACCACCGCCGAAGATGTCTTGAAAAAAGCCCAAGAGATCGATTTTGACTCGTTGCTGTCTTCCACCAAATCAGTGGTCAGCAATGCCGTGACGATTTTGGAAAAATACCAAAAAGAATTGCCTGCCATCAAACAAGAATTGCACGATGCCAATACGATGCTGAATGGCCATATGGATGAGATCGTCAATGCCATCAACAAAGGAGCCGACCTTTACAACAACGAATTGCCAGTTGTCGAAGAAAAATTAGGGCTGGCCGTAGACTTCTTGCAAAACGATTGGCCAACCATCAAATCAGAAATCAGTTCTACGATGGCGATGGTGGATGAAAAACTGCCAGAAGTTGAAAAAGCCTTGGATGCGGCCGTTGATTTGATCAATAACGATTGGCCAAGTATCAAAGCAGGTATCCACAAAGCCGCTGATGCGATCCGAGCAGGAGAAAATGAAGTCGATCTCGGGGAAGTCATCAAATTATTGAAACTTGATGCTACGGATGAAGCTGACTTCTTCAAACAACCAGTGGAATTAAAAAGCAATGAAATCTATCCAATCGCCAACAATGGTTCAGCTAGCACGCCATTTTATACCGCATTGTGTTTGTGGGTAGGGGCATTATTGTTGTCAAGTGTCGCTACAACGGAGTATCATTTAGAGAAGAAAGACAAAAAACGCTTTACACAACGTGAAACCTTTGTGGCACGAATGCTGACGTTCTTGACGATGGCAGTCGCCCAAAGTTTGATCGTGACCCTAGGAAATATGTTTTTATTAGGCGTTGATGTCCACAATCCAGTGTACAGTGTCTTCTTCGCATTACTCGTTGGACTCGCCTTTATGATGATCGTCTACGTACTGGCGGGACTGTTCGGCAACCTCGGGAAAGGGATCGCCATCATTATTTTGGTTCTCTCCATTTCAGGTGGGGGAGGAAACTACCCAATCCAAGTCTCTGGGAAGTTCTTCCAATTCATTAATCCGCTACTGCCATTTACCCATGCGGTCAATCTGTTAAGAGAATCAGCCGGTGGGATCTATTGGCCAAATGCTATCCCGCAGTTGATCATTTTAACGATTTTGTTCCTAGTCTTTGGGATCGTCGGTACGTACGCGTATCCTTATCTAGTCAACTCTACGAAGAAACTAAGTGACATTTCCAAAGAAAGTCATTTCTTCCACTAAAATCTTAAAGGGACTGTGACATAAGTCCATAGAAGAAAACCGCAAGAAATGACGAGAA